>NZ_AQOH01000069.1 GCF_000364705.1 Pseudomonas fuscovaginae SE-1
GGACGCTCGGCGTCCGCTCTTGTGACGCAGAGCGTCACGGGCTGGGTTCCCACGCGGAGCGTGGGAACGATCAAGCGGCGATCAGCGGCGCAGGCTGGTATCGACCTGGCTCATCCGGCTGCGCAGGGTGAACACCCCGTCACCTGAAAGAATCGCGCCACGGGCGAACAGGCGACCGTTCTCCCAGTTCGAAAGACCCAGCTCCGGCTTGTTCAACGCATACTGCCCATCGACCCAACGGGTAAAGCCATCGCCCACGAACGGCGCATTGATGCTGTTGTAGAAATAGTCGTGAGTCTGGCGATCGGCGCTGAGCAGCGACACGGTGAACTGCGGGCTGTAGCGATTGAACAGGGCGATGGCCTGGTCCAGGTCGTCGACGATCTTCAGGCTGACTTCCGGCGTGTCCTCCCATTCCCACTCACGGCCCAGTTGTGCCTCGGGCAGGATTTCGACCTGGGCCTCTTCCTGATCACCCTCGGCGCGGCGAACCGTCACCCGCGCCTGCAGCCACTGTTCGGGCAACACGCCTTCGTCGCCGCTGACCACGTGCAGCTTGCAGTTCTGGCCGCGGGCCTTGCCGGCCTCGCTCAGTGCCTGGAGGAACACCGGCACCAGTTCCGCCGCACGCTGGCGGTGGATCACGCAGACGTTCAGGGTGTTGCAGACCTTGCGGTCGAGGGAGTTGCGCACCACGTCGGCAAACCGGGCCGCATCGGCGTCCTGGTGGGCGACCAGCCAGGCACCGCCAGTACCGTGCAGGCTGACGACGGTGCCGGCCTGTTGGGCGATGCCGCCGAGCTGTTTCACCGCATGGCCCGAGCCACGGGCGACCGCCAGGGACAGGCGGCGATCAGCGAACATCGCCCAGCCTGCGGCGCGGTCGAGGCTTTCCACCAGTGACACCGCGCCTTCCGGCAGGCCGGCTTCCCGCAGTGCGGGCGCCAGGGCGTGCCTGACGATTGCCTGGGCGGTGCCGAGGGCATCGCTGCCGATACGCAGCACGGCGGTATTGCCGGTGCGCAGGACGCCCGCGGCGTCGGCGAAAACGTTGGGCCGGCCCTCGAAAACGAACGCCACCACCCCCAGCGGCGCGACCACCTGTTCGACTTTCCAGCCTGCGTGTTCCACGGACTCGCGCACGCGTCCGCGAATCAGCGGCGCATCACGCCAGGCGCGCAGCCCGGCGATCATGTCGCGGCGCATGGCCTGGCTGGTCGCCAGGCGGGTGGTGGAGCGCCCCAGCGACTGGGCGCGGGCCAGGTCGGCCTGGTTGGCGGCCTCGATCAACGCCCAGGACGCATCGGTTTCCAGATGCCGGGCGAACAGGTCGAAGAAGTGACTGATGGCTGCGTCCGAAACCTGTGCCAGCGCAGTGAAGGCGTTCTGTGCTGCACCGATGGCGTCGGCGGCGAGCTGTTGCACCGCCTGTGGAATCAGCAGCAGTTCACCGCTGCCCTGATCGACCAGCAGGTGATCGCCCGGCTGGAAACGCTCGGCCAATTCCGGCGGGACCGGGGAAACCCGATTACCCGCGTAGAGAATGGGAGTGCCGGCGATAAGACGATCGAGCGTGCTGGTCATGGTGACTGGACTGCCTGAATAAATGAGGAATGAAATGTATAAGAAAAACGCCGTTGGCTCACCTGCTAACGGCGTTTGTCATGTGGGAAGGTTCAGGTTTGCTGGATGAAGGCCAGGCGCGCGGCGAAACCGATCAGCAGGCCGCCGAACAACCATTGCTGCAGGCGCTGGGCCCGCGGGTTGCTGTCCAGCCAGCGGCCGATCCAGGCGCCGGTCAGGGCATAGGCGCTGTCGAACAGCAGGCCGACCACCACCAAGGTGGCACCGAGCCCGAGGAACCGGGTTCCGACGCTCCCGGCCTGGTTATCGATGAACTGGGGCAGCAGCACCGAACAGAACAGCAGTGCCTTGGGATTCAGCAGATTGGTCAGCAGTCCCTGGCGAAAGGCGGCCCGCCAACCGAGCTGGTTCGAACGTGCCGCCGGGCCCTCGATCCCGAGATTGCCCAGTATGCCGGGGCGCAGCATGCGCACGCCGATCCATAGCAGGTAGGTGGCGCCCGCCAGGCGTACCAGGTCGAAGGTCCATGGCGCCGCCTTGAACAACGCCGCCAGGCCCAGCGCGGCGAGACCGACATGGCAGGCACGGGCCACGGCCAGGCCCAGGGCGGTGGTGAGGGCCGGGGCGCGGCCATGGCGGGCGCCGGTTTGCAGCAGCAGGATCATGTCGGGACCGGGGAGCAGATAAACCATCGCCAGCGCGAGCAGGTAAAGGAGCATCGTGGCCGTTCTCTTTGTTGAAGGTAGGAAACAGGAAAAAGTCTATGCTGGAAGGCCAGGGCAGGTGCTTGCGTATTCGACCCTGCATGGGCTTAGACTTGGCACAAAATGCCAACAGGGACGAATCAGGTAACCCGATATGCCAAAAATCAAACTCGATGCCTACGACCGCAAGATTCTCGCCGCGCTGCAACGCGATGGCCGCTTGAGCAATGTCGAACTGGCCGACGAGATCGGCCTGTCGGCCTCGCCGTGTCTACGCCGGGTGCGCATGCTGGAAGAGGCCGGGGTGATTCGCGGTTACCAGGTGAACCTGGACCGGGACGAGGTCGGGCTGGGGCTGACGGTGTTCGTCGGGGTCAAGGTCGAGCGGCATCATGAAGCCGACGCCGAGGCGTTCCGGCTGGCGGTCACGGCCTTGCCGCAGGTGATCTCGGCGTTCCTGGTGTCCGGCGAGTCGGACTTCCTGCTGCAGGTGGTGGTCCCCGACCTGCGCGCCTACGAACGCTTTCTCACCGGTGAACTGCTGCGCCTGCCGGGTGTACGGGATATCCGCAGCAACTTCGCGATCCAGGCGGTCAAGACGCCCGGACCGCTGCCGCTCGATCATCTGCCGCTCTAGATCTGCGTCGCCAGGCCTTCCACGTTCATCGCCGCCTGGCGCAGGGCCTCGGAGCGGGTCGGGTGCGGATGGCAGGTCAGGGCGATGTCCTCGGCCGAGGCCGAGAACTCCATGGCCACGCAGTATTCGCCGATCATCTCGCTGACGCTCGGGCCGACCAGATGCACGCCGAGGATCTCGTCGGTCTGCGCATCGGCCAGGACCTTGGCGAAGCCCTCGGTCTCATGATTGATCTTGGAGCGGCTGTTGGCGCTGAAGGGAAACTTGCCGGTCTTGTAGGCACGGCCTGCGGTCTTGAGTTGTTCCTCGGTCTGGCCGACGCTCGCCAGTTCCGGGCGGGTGTAGATCACGCTGGGAATCAGCGCGTAGTTGACCTCGGCGGCCTTGCCGGCGATCCGTTCGATGCAGGCCATGGCTTCGTCCTCGGCCTTGTGGGCGAGCATCGGCCCCGACGTGACATCGCCGATCACCCAGATACCCGGTACCTCGCTGCGATGGCCCTGGTTTGCGAGCAGGCCTCGCGGGTCGGTAGCGAGGCCGACGTTCTCCAGGCCGAGGCCGCGGGTGAAGGGACGGCGACCGATCGCCACCAGCACGTAGTCGGCGTGGATCAGCTCGGCTTCGCCGCCGGTGGCCGGTTCGACACTCAGCTGCACGCCGCTGGCCGAGGGGGTGGCACTGGTCACCTTGGTGCCGAGCTTGAAGCCGATACCCTGCTTGGAGAGGGCGCGTTGCAGGGTCTTGCCGGTCTCCAGGTCGGTGCCAGGGCAGATGCGGTCCAGGTACTCGACCACCGTGACCTGGCTGCCCAGCCGGCGCCACACCGAGCCCAGTTCCAGGCCGATCACTCCGGCACCGATCACCACCAGGTGGCGCGGTACTTCGGGCAGTGAAAGGGCACCGGTGGAATCGAGGATACGTTGATTGTCGATCTCCACGCCGGGCAGTGGTGTCGGTTCGGAGCCGGTGGCGATCACGATGTCCTTGGCCTGCAACCGGCTCGTCTGGCCGTCGGCGGCTGTCACTTCCACTTGTCCGGGCCCGGTGATGCGGCCCCAGCCCTTGATCCAGTCGACCTTGTTCTTGCGAAACAGGTACTCGATGCCCTGGGTCAGTCCGGCGACGCTGTCGTCCTTCTGTTTCATCATCTGCCCCAGGTTGAGGCGGGGCGTCACCTCGATGCCGAGGTTGGCCAGTTCGCCGCGGGTGGCCGCCTCGTAGAGTTCGGAGGCGTGCAGCAGGGCCTTGGAGGGCATGCAGCCGACGTTCAGACAGGTGCCGCCGAGGGTTTCGCGGCCCTCGACACAGGCGGCCTTCAGGCCCAGTTGGCCGGCGCGAATGGCCGCGTTATAGCCACCCGGGCCGCCGCCGATGATGATCACGTCGTAGTTGCTCATGGTCGTTCTCCTGCCAGCGCATTTACCCAGGGATAGGAAATATTATGATCATAATATGATCTCGTCGACGGTTCCCGGTCAAGCGTTTGCCTTGTGCGGGGTCGGTTGATCGTTCCCACGGTCCCCGTGGGAACGCCTCCCGGGATGCTCCGCGTTCGCACGGATGACGCGGAGCGTCAGGGCTGCATTCCCACGCGGAGCGTGGGAACGATCGGATGAGCGCATCTGCGAACGCCGGTCAAGTTGCCAAGACCGCCACCCGGTGGCGAGCGGGCTTGCCCGCGCTCGGCGGCGAAGCCGTCGTGGGACGAGGCACCGGGTTTACCTGGGACACGGTGATCACTTTTTCAGGGCGCGCTTCGCGCGCCAGCGCGGGCAAGCCCGCTCGCCACAGGACCGTGTTCACTACAGGACCGTACTTGCTACCAGCTGTTATCGCCTGGGCGCCGCCTTCAGGTCCACCAGTAGCGCACCAGGTGGAAGAAGATCGGCGCGGCGAAGCACACCGAGTCGAGGCGGTCGAGCATGCCGCCGTGGCCCTCGATCATGTGCCCCCAGTCCTTGACCCCACGGTCGCGCTTGATCGCTGACATGACGATGCCGCCGGCAAAGCCCAGCAGGTTGATCAGCAGCGCGATCAGCAGCGCCTGCCAGGGCTTGAACGGGGTGATCCAGAACAGCGCGCCACCGATCAGCGAGGCCAGGGCGATGCCGCCGACGAATCCCTCGACGGTCTTCGAGGGCGACAGGTTGGGGGCGATCTTGCGCTTGCCGAACAGCTTGCCACAGACGTATTGCAGCACGTCCGACAGCTGCACGACGATCACCAGGTAGGCGATCAGCAGCAGGTTGCGGCCTTCGTAACCGGCGATATCGAGGGTCAGCAGGGCCGGTACGAACGACACGCAGAACACCGCGATCATCAACCCCCACTGGACCTTCGAGGCGCGCTCCAGAAAGTGCGTGCTGTCGCCACCGAGGGAGGCGAGGATCGGCAGCAGCAGGAATACGTAGACCGGGATGAAGATCGAGAACAGCCCGTACCAGTCGGAGTAGATCAGCAGGTACTGCAACGGCAGCGCCAGGTAGAACGCCGCCACCAGCGCCGGGTAGTCGCTGCGCCGGGTCGGCGTCAGGGTCAGGAATTCGCGCAGGGCATAGAACGACACCGCGTAGAACAGCAGGATCACCGCGCCGGTACCGAGCCAGAAGGCGACGCCGATCACCAGCACCATCACCCACCAGGCATTGATCCGGGCGTTGAGGTTGTCGATCACCGCGTTCGGCGTCTCGCCGGCGCGGCGCTTGAGGACGAAGCCGATCAGCGAAGCCAGGACCAGGATCATGCCGATCCCGGCGAACAACATCAGGGTTTGCCTATCCATCTCAGTGTTGCTCCGGAGCCAGGGCCAGCAGCGCATCGCGGCTGCGTTTCAGGAAGTCTTCCTTGCTTTCGTCTTCTTCGAGTCGTAGCGGTGCACCGAAGGAAGTGGTGCACAGCAGCGGCAGGGGCAGCACGCGGCCCTTGGGCATGACCCGGTTGAGGTTGGCGATCCACACCGGAATCAGTTGTGCCTGTGGATAAGCCCGCGCCAGGTGGAAAATCCCACTCTTGAACGGCAGCAGGCCCTCGTCCTGGTTGCGGGTGCCCTCGGGAAAGATGATCAGCGAGTGGCCCTGTTCCAGCGCATCGAGCATCGGTTGCAGGGGGTTATCCCCAGGCTCCTTGCGCTCGCGGTCGATCAATACACCGTTGAACACCCGGCGAATGATGTAGCGGCGCAGCGCGCTCCTGTTCCAGTAGTCGGCACCGGCGACGGGACGTGTCAGTGCGCGTAGCGCCCGCGGCAGCGAGGCCCAGAGCAGCACGAAGTCGCCGTGGCTGCTGTGGTTGGCGAAGTAGATGCGCTGTACCGGATCGGGCGCGCAACCTATCCACAGGCTGCGCGCGCCGGTGATCAGGCGCGCGGCAGAGGTGATGCTGGTGGCTACCAGGGGTTCGAGCATGACGATTCCTTATCCGGCGAAAGGCAGCCAGGGGCTGGCCAGGATGACGATCAGGGGCGGCAGGATCTGCAGCGCCAGCCACAGGGCCTGGCGCTTGAGCAGGCGTAGCGCGCCCCGGCTACGCTCGCTCCAGGGGCGGTTCAGGGACCGCCGCGGTTGCAGGCCGAGGTTTTGCAGCGCGGTGTCCAGGGCTTCGGTGCGATCGCCCAGGGCACTCGGATCGCCGGCCATCAGTTGGAACAGGTCGGCGTCGAAGGCGACCCTGAACGCCCAGTATTTCTGCAACAGCCCCGAGAGCGCCAGCCAGAGGCCGAGCCCCAGGCACCATGGGCTGAGCATTCCGATCAACAATGGAGCGAGGCCCAGCAGCACGCCGAGCAGGGTCAGTCCTGTGGATAACTGATCCAGCGAGCGGCCCCGGCGCAGCAGGCTGGCGACGACATGCAGGGGGATATCAGCGGCCATCGACGATCCTCAGGCGGGCCGGAGGCTCGCCGGGTTGCAGGTGGATCATGGCTTCCAACGCCTGGCGATGCGTCGGCTGCAGGACCACGTTCGGGCGGGCCGCGCGGATCAGCACCAGGGCCTCGTCGATCTCCCGGGCCCGGCCGCTGTACAGCAGCCAGGCCGCGACGGCCGTGGCGCTGCGTGAATAACCGAGGGCGCAGCAGACCAGCAGCGGCCCGTGCTGGCGCAGTCGTTCGATGCTCAGGGCGGCTTCCCGGCACTGTTCGGCGGACGGCGCGACCAGGTCCAGCACCGGGATGTTCCGGTAGGCTCGACCCTCGGCGGCCAGGGGCAGTTCGGCGCACAGATCGACGATGGCCTTGAACGGGCTGTCGCGCAGCTCGGCGCGGCTGGGCAGGCGCCCGAGCCAGAGGTTATCCACAAGGGGATCGGGTTGTGGATGAGTTCTTGTCCACAGCCGTGAGTTGATCCAGGCACCGGCCCGGTAGGGCGCGAACAGCCAGCGGGCAGCGGGGCTCAGGCTGCCGTCGGCCCGCTTCTGGAAGCCCTGGGCACCGAGCAGCGCGTAGTTGAGGGCCACCAGCAGCAGGGCCAGCGCCGGCCAGAACAGCCAAAGCGCGGCGCCGCCGAAATAGCCGGCGACACCGGCCAGCAGCACCGCGCCCAGCCCGTAGCGCGACGCCAGGTGCAAGCGCTGCCCGTCACGGGCCAGGCGCGCCACCGCCAGCGGGCTGGGGCGATCGTCCGGCCACAGCCAGACGCACAGCCAGCCGGCGAGGGCGCCGGTGGGCACATCGATGAAGTGGTGTTGATAGGTGGTCAGCACCGACAGGCCGATCAGGGCGAACCAGCCGTGCACCAGCCAGCGCGAGGCGCCGTTGAAATGCCGTCGGTACATGACCCAGAGGATCACCAGCAGGGCGATGTGCAGCGATGGCGCCTGGTTGAAGGGCTTGTCGAAGCCGGCCAGCACCGCGAACAGCCAGCCGAACAGGCCGTCCAGCGGCGGCCGGGTGAAGGTGAAAGTCAGTGGCCAGAGCAGGAAGCACGATACCGCGATGCCCTGCGCCGTCAGCAGGCGCAGGGCGTGGCGGTCCAGCTCGCGCCTGCTGCGCGGCAGCAGCAGCGACAGGCCGTACAGCAGGTCGATCGACCAGTAGGGCACGATGGTCCAGGCCCAGAACGGTATCTGGCTTTCCCAGCCGAACACGAAGCTGCCGACATCGCTGCGCTGGCTGGTGTACCACGTGGCGAAGCCATAGCTGCCGAAGAACAGCGGCGCCAGCAACAGCAGCCAGAGCACGGCTCGCTTGAGCAGGCCGGCTTCGCGCGCGGTGGCGTCCATCATTGCACCCGTTGAGCCAGGGACACGCTGAAGATCCCCCATTCATCGACCCGCTGGGTGATCTTGCGGAACCCGGCGGCTTCCACCAGTTGATCCATTTCCGCCTGGCTGCGCCGGCGCATCACCCAGGCCTGGCCCTGGCGGTGGCTGGTCAGGGCGCGGGCGATCAGTTCCAGCTGCGGGTGCCAGGGTTGTCCGGTGTAGACCAGATAGGCGCCCGGCTCGCAGGCCTCGGCCAGCCCGGCCAGGGAGTCGCCGACCATGCCGTTGTCGGCGAACAGTTCGTAGAGCCCCGATACCACCGCCAGGCTGGGTTTGGGGTCCAGTGCGGCGAGGTCGGCGCGGTCGAAGGCGTCGCCCTTGACGAAGCGGGCGATCTCGCCCAGACCCTTCTCGGCGATCAGCGCGCTGCCGTCACGCACGTTGATGTCGCTGTAGTCGCGCAGCAGGATCGACTCCGGCAACGGCGTGACCCCCTGCAGCGCCTCGAGGATGTAGCGCCCGTGGCCGGCGGCGATGTCGACGATGCGCACCTCGCGGCCCTGTTCGCGCAACCGGGCCATGGCCAGGCGCAGCAACTCCTCGACATGCAGCTTGCGTCGGCGGATGCCACGCCAGCCGATGGAGTTCAGGTAGTTCTGGTCGATCAGCCGGCCCAGCGGGCTATGCCCGGTCGGCTGGTTGCGATAGACGTAGTCCAGCGTGCTGCCGGAGTCGAAACCGGTGTCGAAACCGAGCTTGACCCCGGCCGACAGCTTGCCGCCGACGGCCATGCCGGCGCGGGTCAGGCGCCAGTACAGGTCGCGAGGTGAGTTGTGCGGCAGTGGCGCGGCCAGGGCCTCGGATTCGGCGCAGGTCTCGCCGATGCGATCGGCGTCCAGCAGGCTCGGGCGATTCACCGGGCTGAGGAAGCCCTGCTCGATGAAGCGTCGGGCACGGCTGACCGCCAGGTGCCGGTCGCGTTCGCCGAGGGTGTCGTGGAAGAATCCCGGCAGCACGTGCAGTTCCTTTTGCAGGCTGCCCAGGCGCTGGAAGAACTGCTCCTGCGGCTTGCGGTGGACCACGAAGTCGGCGCCGGAAATCAGCACCTGGGTCGGCACCTGGATCGCATTGGCATCGGCGACCACCCGCTCGGCGGCCTCGTACAGGCCGAGCAGCACGTTGACCGAGATCGCCTTGGTGATCAGCGGGTCGCTGTCATAGGAGGCGATGCGTTGCGGGTCATGGCTGAGAAACCTGGCCTTGACGTAGCTGTTGACGAAGAAATTGCCGCGAAAACGCCGCATCAGCGCCAGGCCCGGCCGGGCGAACGGCACGTAGAGCTTGACCTTGAACGCTGGCGAAGCGAGCACCAGGGCGCGGATCTTCGGCGCATAGTCATGCACCCAGGTGGCGACGATCACCGCGCCGACGCTCTGGGCCACCACCGCGATGTTTTCCTCGGCAATGCCGAAGGTCGTGCCCAGGTGATCGCAGAAGGTCTGCACATCGCGCACGCTGGTGGCGAAGCTCGGGCTGTCGCCGCGTTCGCCTGGCGACTGGCCGTGACCACGGGCGTCCCAGGCAAAGAAATCGAATTGCGGCAGGTCCAGTTCGTCCACCAGGTGGGCGATGCGCCCGGAATGCTCATGGCCGCGGTGGAACAGCAGGATGGCCTTGCGCGGCTCGCCGGCGACCGGCGCGGTGGCCGGCCAGTGGCGATAGAACAGCTCGACGCCATCGTGGGTACTGAAGGTCTGGGTTTGCTCGTCGCGCATCGCAATATCCTTGTGCCGTGTCGCAGATCATTGGAGAGCCCGCGGGGGCCTGCCTTTCATTACCGGTGATGGTCTCTGGGGGCGGGCTCGCCCGCGAATAAAGGCCTTGGGGCCGCCAATAGCTTCGTTGGCCAATCGGCCCGCTACATGGGAAACCGGCCCTTCCGGCTATCGGTGTTCTTGAACGGCCTCTTTCAGACCCTGGCGAACACGGTTTGTCAGCGTGACCACCAGCAACGCCGCGATCAGTAGGAACAGGGCGTTTATCCACAAGGGCTGAAGCAGGCCGAAGGCGACACCGGTGGCGATAACGCCGAGGGCGAAGGCTCGATCGCTCTTGCCCATCGGCCCGTCGTAGCGGCGCGAGACACCGACCAGCGGCCCCATCACCCCGGCGTATTCGCTGAACAGCGCCAGCAGGGTCACCAGCAGCACCGCCGGCAGGCTGACGCCGGGCAGCAGGGCGAACGGCAGGATCAGCGCGCTGTCGGCGATGATGTCGCACAGCTCGTTCAGGTAGGCGCCGAGCTTCGATTGCTGGCCGAACTCCCGGGCCAGCATGCCGTCGATGGCGTTCAGTGCCATACGCAGGATCATCCACAGCGGGATAATCACGAAAACCCAGGCATGGCTGGCGAAGGTGGCCACCAGCGCGCCGACCAGCAGGGAAATCAACGCTGCACAGAGGGTAACCTGATTGGCCGTGGTGCCATTGTCGAACAGGCGCTGGACCACCGGTCGCAGCAGGTTCTGGAAACGGGGTTTGAGTTGGTAGATCGAAGGCATGGAAGCGACGGTCCTTGTCTGGGAGGGTTCGGGTCCAGACGGTGGTGATCAGGGATAACCGTTTATCGGCAAATTGCACGGATTATTGCCATAAATAATTGAGGCTGACATTAGCTTCCGGCTAAAAATCCGTGCGGCCCTGCACATTCAAGAAACAAATCAGCAAGATGCCTGGATCCAGCCCCTGAATCCAGGCGTTGGATATCTGGAGTCAGGGGGATAGCGGTTCAGATTGATAGCTTATTGCTACTATTGCTGAGGGCCGGATCTTCCAGGTAGGTGACCTGTGGATAACGTGAGTCGCTGTGGAAGCTGATACGCGGCCCACGAACCGTAATCAGGTTGGCATCGACTTTTATGCAGAGTGTCTGGCCACTCCTGAAGGTCAGCCGATGGACTTTTTCATTATCTTCCTGGCGTATTTCGTGACTGATCAAATCCAGCAGGTTGTTCAGCGCCAGGCGCGAGCCCGGTTGATTGATGGTCAGGCAACTGACTCCACCGGAAGCACCAAAGGGTGTGGAAGAGGGTTGGAAGAAACAATACTGATTCAGATCACGACTCATGGCGGCTCCGTCGTTGGGGTGCGCGCTGAGTGTTGGCGATATTATGGGTCACCAGCACGCACGATGGGGTGTCAAGTGTGTTTGCCGTCTGGCATATAGTTATTAATTATTGCAAAACATCCGTCTTAACTTTGGCGCTCCAGCAGGAGTCCTCGGCGCGGAGAGCCGGTAGGTAAAGCTCTTAGAGTCTTTTTGTGCAAGATCCCCGGAGTTTTCCGATGTTCGGTTTTTAATTGGAATACTTTGAGTTGATGAAAAATATTGTCCTGCTGCTCGGATGTTAGTCACTGGCGATTCGCCAATCAAGTCACTCTCTTGTTGGATTTTGTTACATTGCTCGGGCTATTAATTTATAGGGTCGATTTTATCTGTAGGACTTATATATTGTTGATGTGAGTAACTTCCCTTTACTTTTGAGTTCCGGAGTAGTTCGGATTTTTCAGCCGGGTGTCCATCGGGTTCGATGCTGCTTTTGGGTTGGCGTTCTTCGGCAGGCCCGGGTTTGCAGCATCACAACCGGGCCTGCCGGTTGCGCACAAAAAGCGCTCTCGCGAACGAAAAATTCACCCTTTCTGTTATAAGGTAACCAAATAGTTCAAGGGGCTCGCGGGCGCGCCGACCTGAAGTCTGCGCCAGGGCTCCGGCTATCTTGATGTGAATGACCTCGGTGACCGAACCGGGTCTGGAGTGGAGATGCGAGTGGATCTTGAAGCGCCGACGGTCGATCTCGAAAGTCTGCCGCGCTTCCAACGGGCGGCCCTGCAGGTCCGTCAACTGCGCCGCCTGGGTACCGGCCTGACGGTGCTGGCGTTCAGCGCTCTGGTGCTGGGCTTCTTCGTCGGGCTGTTTGCGCCCGCGTCGATCTGGCCGACCCTGCTGAACAACAACGCGGCGGCCTGGCTGGTGCTGGTCGCGGCGCTGCAATCGGCGGCCGGCGTGGTGCGTTGGCGCGAGCAGGCGGTGGCGCCCGGGGTGATCGAGCCTGGCGAGGCGTTCGCGCCGCCGCCGTTAGAAACGCTGGGCGCCCATGAGCGTCTGCTCGTTCGCCTGGACCGCCTGTGGCGCGACGCCCTGGCACAGATCGGCCCGCAAACGCTGTGGCTGGGCGGCTGGGCGTTGCTGGCGCTGGTGAGTGTCGAGCAGACCTGGAACCTGACACTGGCCGGCGCGAGCCTGGGCCTGAGTGGTTCGGTGGCGGCGAGCCTGTGCCTGCTGCTGGCTTTTGCCCTGCTGGTGCTGGAGCGCCAGTGGGCCCAGGTCCACGCCGCCGAATGGCCGGAAGCCGGCGCTCTGGCGCAACTGACCAGGGTGGCGATCGGCGTACAGGTGATCAGTGCCCTGTGCCTGTTGTTCGGCGGGCCGCAGAGTCTCTGGCCGGCGCGGCTGCTGACGCTGATCGGCCTGTTGCCGGCGCTGGTGGCGGCGGAGCTGCTGTTGCGGGCCGTGCTGTCTTTGTTCAGCCCGCGGCGCGACAGCCTGGAGCCGCGGCTGGTGGCGACCAGCTTCATTGCCGGTCTGCTGCGTTGGCCGCCCCAGCCGCTGCTGGCGCTACAGGACGAGTTGCACCGCCGCTTCGGCATCGACCTGCGCCAGGTCTGGGCCTTCGGTTACATGCGTCGGACATTCGCACCGGTGCTGCTGGTGGTGCTGGCGGTGGGCTGGTTGTTGAGCGGGGTCAGCGAAGTGTCGCTGCAGGGGCGGGGCATCTACGAGCGTTTCGGCAAGCCGGTGGAGGTTTTCGGCCCTGGCCTGCATGTCGGCCTGCCGTGGCCGCTGGGCCGGGTGCTGGCGGTGGAGAACGGCGTGGTCCACGAGCTCGCCACCAGCGTCGATGCGGCGGCCTCCGCCGTACCCGACCCCGCCGAGGGCGAGGCGCCGGCCAGTGCCAACCGGTTGTGGGACGCCAGCCACGTGAACGAGAAGTCCCAGGTGATCGCCAGCAGCAGCGGCGACCGGCAGGGCTTCCAGGTGGTCAACATGGACGTGCGTTTCGTCTACCGTATCGGCCTGAGCGACCAGGCCGCGCTGGCCGCCACCTATAACAGCGCCGACGTGCCGATGCTGATTCGCAGCACCGCCAGCCGGGTGCTGGTCCACGATTTCGCCTCGCGCACCCTCGATGGCCTGCTTGGCGAGCAGCGCACCGCGCTGGCGGAGGATATCGGCCGCGCGGTACAGGCCGACCTGCAACGCCTGGACAGTGGCGTGGAAATCCTTGCAACGGTGGTCGAGGCGATTCATCCGCCAGCCGGCGCGGCGAATGCCTATCACGCGGTGCAGGCGGCGCAGATCAGCGCCCAGGCGCTGATCTCCCGCGAGCGCGGCGCCGCCAGCGAACAGGCCAACCAGGCGCAACAGCAGGCCAGTATGGTCGAGGACCAGGCCCGGGCCAGCGCCCATGAAATACAGGCTGGCGCCCGCGCGGCGGACCTGCGTTTCAGCGCCGAGCGCCAGGCCTATGCCCAGGCCGGCCAGGCCTTCGTGCTGGAGCAATACCTGGCGCAACTGAGCCAGGGGCTGGGCAAGGCCAGGCTGCTGGTGCTCGACCACCGCCTGGGCGGCAACAGCGCCCCGACCATCGATCTGCGTTCATTCACGCTGCCGGCCGACCCGATGCCCGCGCGTAAAGCCGTTCAGCCAGGAGTCACCCCTTGAGCCTGTCCCATTCCCACGACCATCACGATCACCGCGGCCACGAGCATGCCGGTCACGGGCACCACCATCATCATGGGCACCCTCACCACCATGGCGAGACCGGCAGTGGCGGACCGTTCCCGTGGCGGCGCATGGGCTGGGGGCTGCTGCTGATCCTGTTCGCGGTCGCGACGGCGAGCCTGGTGCAGGTGCGTTCCGGCGAGGCGACGGTGATCACCCGTTTCGGCAACCCGTCGCGGGTGCTGCTCGAACCCGGGCTCGGCTGGCGCTGGCCGGCACCGTTCGAAGCGGCGATTCCGGTCGACCTGCGTCTGCGCACCACTTCCAGCGGCCTGCAGGATGTCGGGACCCGCGATGGCCTGCGCATCATCATCCAGGCCTACGTGGCCTGGCAGGTCCAGGGCGATCCGCAGAACGTCGAGCGCTTCATGCGCGCGGTGCAGAACCAGCCGGACGAAGCGGCACGGCAGATCCGTACCTTCGTCGGTTCGGCGCTGGAGACCACCGCCGCCAGTTTCGACCTGTCGAGCCTGGTCAACACCGATGCGAGTCAGGTGCGCATCGCCGATTTCGAGGCACAACTGCGCCAGCAGATCGACCAGCAACTGCTCTCGACCTATGGCGTGCGGGTCCTGCAGGTCGGCGTCGAGCGTCTGACACTGCCTTCGGTGACGCTCACGGCCACCGTCGACCGCATGCGCGCCGAACGGGAAACCATCGCCACCGAACGCACCGCGGTCGGCAAGCGCGAGGCCGCACAGATCCGCTCCGCCGCCGAACGCGATGCACGCATCCTGCAGGCCGATGCGACGGTCAAGGCCGCCGATATCGAAGCGCAGTCGCGGGTCGAGGCGGCGCAGATCTATGGCCGGGCCTATGCCGGTTCGCCGCAGTTGTACAACCTGCTGCGCTCGCTGGACACGCTCGGGACCGTCGTCACCCCGGGGACCAGACTGATCCTGCGCACCGACGCGGCGCCGTTCCGGGTGCTGGTGGACGGGCCGCCGGCCGCGGTCGACAAGCGTGACAACACGGCCGGGTCGCAGCCATGAGCGAACACCCGGAACAACCCAGGGGGCTGGACAGCCCGTGGATCCAGGCCGGGCGCCTGGCGTTTCTCGGCCTGTATGCGGTGACCGCACTGGCGGCGCTGGCCTGGGCCTTTTCCAATGTGCGGCAGATCGATCCGCAGGAACGGGCGGTGGTCCTGCGCCTGGGGGCCCTGGAGCGCGTCCAGAACGCCGGGCTGCTGCTGGCCTGGCCGCGGCCGTTCGAGCAGGTAGTGATCCTGCCGGCAGCGGACCGGGTGATCGAGCGCCGCGTCGAAGGCCTGTTGCGCTCCGATGCGGCGCTGCAGGCCGACCGCCAGGCGACCCTGGCGACGCCGGTCAACGACGCGCTGGCCGGTTCCGGCTATCTGCTGACCGGTGATGCCGGCGTGGTGCAGCTGGATGTGCGGGTGTTCTACAAGGTCACCGATCCCTATGCCTTCGTGCTCCAGGGCGGGCATGTGCTGCCGGCCCTGGACCGGATCGTCACCCGCAGCGCGGTGGCCCTCACTGCGGCGCGTGACCTGGACACCATCCTGGTGGCCCGCCCCGAACTGATCGGCAGCGACAGCCAGGCCGCCGAACGCCGCGAGCGGTTGCGCGGGGACCTGCTGCAAGGGGTCAACCGGCGCCTGGCCGAACTGGCCGCGAGCGGGCAGGGGATTGGTGTCGAGGTGGCGCGGGTCGACGTGCAGTCGAGCCTGCCCGGCCCGGCGGTGAACGCCTTCAACGCGGTCCTGACCGCCAGCCAGCAGGCCGACAAGGCGGTGGCCAATGCCCGTAACGAAGCGGCCAAGATCGGCCAGGCGGCGACCCAGGAAGCCGACCGGCTGGTGCAGGTCGCCAAGGCCCAGGCCAGTGAACGGCTGGCCAAGGCCCAGGCCGATACGGCGACGGTGGCGAGTCTGGCCAAGGCCCAGCAGGACGGCAGCGACCCGGGCCTGTTGCTGCGTCTGTATCGCGAGCGCATGCCGAAGATTCTCCAGCAGGCCGGGTCGGTGACCACGGTCGACCCCCGGGACGATTCCCGCCTGATCATCCAGGGAGCAGAACAATGAGTGCATCGACCACGCACACCGCGCCGGCCAGCCTGCTGAGCAGCGCCGAACAGCGCGGCGCGGCGCGCCAACTGCTGCTGGCGATGCTCGCCCTCGGCCTGCTCGGGCTGGGGCTGGTGTGGCGCTGGCTGGCGCCCGGCCAGGTCGGGGTCAGCCAGCTGTTGTTGGGGTTCGCCTCGATCCTGGTGGCGGTGCCGGTGATGCGCTCGGCCTGGTACAGCCTGCGCTATCCGAGTCTGCATGGCATCACCGACCAGTTGATCGGCCTGGCGATGCTTGGCGCCTGGGCCACCGGCGACCTGCTGACCGCTGCCCTGTTGCCGATCATCATGATCTTCGGTCATGTGCTCGAAGAGCGCAGCGTCATCGGCTCCCAGGAAGCGATCGGAGCCCTCGGCCGGCTGACTCGCAGCCACGCGCGGCAGGTCCAGGCCGATGGCCGTGTGGTCGAGGTGGACAACGCCACGCTCAAGGCCGGCGACCAGGTGGAGGTCCGTGCCGGCGACCGGGTACCGGCCGATGGCGTGGTGCTGTCCGGCCAGGCGAGCCTCGATACCGCGCCGATCACTGGCGAGTCGGTGCCGCTGGAGGCGAGCGTCGGCATGCAGGTGTTCGGCGGGGCGATCAACCTCGACGGGCTGCTGCGCATCGAAGTGACCCGTACCGGCCACGAGTCGACCCTGGGCAAGGTCATCGCGCTGATGCAGAGCGCCGAGCGGGCCAAGCCGCCGATCACCCGCCTGCTGGAGCGTTATGCCGGCAGTTACCTGGTGCTGGTGCTGATGATCGCCGCCGTTACCTGGTTCATCACCAACGATGCCCAGGCGATGCTTGCCGTGCTGGTCGCGGCCTGTCCCTGCGCGCTGGTGCTGTCGGCGCCGGCCACGGCGATTGCCGGGATCGCCGTGGCGGCGCGGCACGGCATCCTGATCCGCAGCTCGGCGTTTCTCGAGGAACTGGCCGACCTGACCTCGCTGGTGGTCGACAAGACCGGCACCCTGACCTACGGCAGCCTGCGCCTACAATCGCTGCACACCGCAGTGGCGGACCGCGAACCGCTGCTGCGCCTGGCGGCGAGCCTGGGGGCGGCCAGCAGCCACCCGGTCAGCCGGGCGCTGGCGGGGCTGGCGGAGCCGGCCGACCCCGTCCAATTGAGTGACGTGCACGAGCGCCAGGGGTTGGGCGTGGTTGCCCAGACCGCCCAGGGCCAGGCGGCGCTGGGGCGGCCCGAGCTGTTCAGCCAGTTGTCGATTGCCACCACGCCAGTGCCGGAGCACGACGGGCCGATTGCCGGCCTGGCCCTCGACGGTCGTTTCCTTGCCTGGCTACTGCTGGCCGACAGCACCAAACCCGAGGCCCGGCATGCGCTCGGTGAGCTGCGCGAGTTGGGCCTCGGTCGACAACTGCTGCTGACCGGCGATCGCCAGAGCGTGGCCGACAGCCTGGCGCGGGAGGTCGGGGTCAGCGATGTCGTGGCTCAGGCGTTGCCCGAGGACAAGCTCAAGCGTGTGCTCGGCGAGATCGACAGGGGCTTCCGACCGATGGTGGTGGGCGACGGCATCAACGATTCGCTGGCCCTCAAGGCCGGGGTGGTCGGGGTGGCGATGGGCGCCGGTGGCGCGGACATCGCCCTGGCCTCGGCGGACGTGGTGCTGATCGGCAGCGACCTGCGCCGGCTGGGTACCTGCGTGCGGTTGAGTCGCCAGTGTCGGCGGACCCTGCAGGTCAACGTGGTGATCGGCCTGGGCTGGACCCTGGCGATCGTCGCGGCGGCGGCCTTTGGCTGGTTGGGGATGGCGGGGGCGATGATCGCGGCGCTGCTGCACAACCTCAGTACCCTGCTGGTGCTGGGCAATGCCGGGCGGCTGCTGCGGTTCCAGGAGCCGTTGCTCAAATTGCCGGAGTGAATGGGGTGGAGCGGCGCCCTTGCGGACGCTTTCGCGGATAAATCCTGCTCCCACAACGATTGAGTCGAGCATTCCTCTTATGCACGACACCAAACCGTGGGAGCAGGATTTATCCGCGAAAGCGATATCGGCTGGTCGTGTGATCTCAGGCGAACACCATGAATCGGGTCTATTATCCCGATAGCCTGACAGTTCCCGGTAATACGCTACCCTTTAATCAGACGTCTGAAACAAGGGGGGGATTACTCATGCTCGCGCAACTTCCACCGGCCTTACAGAATCTTCAGCTACCGCTGCGCCTGAAACTCTGGGACGGCCATCAATTCGACCTCGGGCCGCAGCCCAGCATCACCATCACCGTGAAGGACCCGCAACTGGTCGCGCAATTCAGCCATCCGACGCTGGACCTGCTCGGCAGCGCGTTCGTCGAGGGCAAGCTGGAACTCGAAGGACCGATCAGTGAAGTCGTACGGGTCTGCGATGAGTTGAGTCAGGCACTGTTGGAGGACGAAGGGGATCATCCCGCACAGCGCCTGTCCCACGACAAGGAAACCGACGCGGCGTCGATTTCCTACCACTACGACCTGTCCAACGCGTTCTACCAACTGTGGCTGGACCGCGACATGGTCTATTCCTGCGCCTACTTCGAACGAGGCGACGCCAGCCTGGAAGAAGCCCAGCAGGCCAAGTTCCGCCACCTGTGCCGCAAGCTGCGCCTGCAACCGGGTGAATACCTGCTGGATGTCGGCTGTGGCTGGGGCGGCCTGGCGCGCTTCGCCGCGCGGGAGTTCGGGGTCAAGGTGTTCGGTATCACCCTGAGCAAGGAGCAACTGGCGCTGGCCAGGGAGCGGGTCGCCGCCGAAGGCCTGCAGGACAAGGTCGACCTGCAGTTGCTCGACTATCGCGACCTGCCGCAGGACGGCCGCTTCGACAAGGTGGTCAGCGTCGGCATGTTCGAGCACGTCGGCCACGCCAACCTGCAGCAATACGCCAATATCCTGTTCGGCGCGGTGCGCGCGGGTGGTCTGGTGATGAACCATGGCATCACCGCCCGGCACGTCGACGGTCGTCCGGTCGGGCGCGGGGCCGGTGATTTCATCGACCGCTACGTGTTTCCCAATGGCGAGCTGCCGCATCTGTCGATGATCTCGGCCTTTGTCAGCGAAGCCGGATTGGAGGTGGTCGACGTCGAAAGCCTGCGCCTGCACTACGCCAGGACCCTGAACATCTGGAGCCAGCGCCTGGAAAGCAACCTGGAGGCCGCTGGCAAGCTGGTGCCGGACAAGGCTCTGCGGATCTGGCGGCTGTACCTGGCCGGCTGCGCCTACGCCTTCGAGAAGGGCTGGATCAACCTGCACCAGATCCTCGCGGTGAAGCCATTGCCCAACGGCGGCCACAACCTGCCCTGGACCCGCGGCGACCTCTACCGCTGACTATCCGCCTACCACTTGAGCGGGCGCGGGTCGGCTACCGGGTTGCTTTCCAACCGATAGTGGCCGTGTTGGCGAGGAATGTTCTGGTCCGAGGGCAGCAGGGCCTGCTGCTCGAAGGTGCCGGTTTCCCGATCGAAGCTCAAGTCATGCCGGGCGACGTTGCCGTACCAGTCGCTGGAGGGCAGCGAGATATAGCTGATGGCGTAGCGCAGGTCGTCGAAGCTGCCTCTCACCACATAGACGCCGTAGTGTTCCTCGCCTGGCGAGACGATCTTGTAGAGGCCGTTGTCGTAGTAGTACAGGGCGGCTTCTTCGAAGGGTTTGTCCTTGTAGAGCACCTGGTAGTGCAGGTGGTGGACATGGCTGGGTTTGCCGAATTCGACGGTGATCGACGGCGGGGTACTGGAACTGCCAGAAGTGAACTTCATCGTGGGCCTCCGGATGATGGTTCGGCGAAACCTCCAGCTTAGAGAACCCTCGATGTCGATCGCAGGGCAGTACCCACCTTTGGGAATGCTCCTACGTTGATCTGAAAACGGTCCTTCCTCTTAAAGGATCGGCGAAATCAGCCGGGCGATGCGCATGCCCAGTTGTTGCAGGCGGTGGGTCTCGCGACTGTCCTCGTGGGTGACTTCGCGGGCCAGGTCGAAGTCCTTCAGCAGCATGTTTTCCACCTCGTCGGCGAAGGCCGGGTCGACGGTCAGCAGCATCAGTTCGAAATTCAGCCGGAACGAGCGGTTGTCCAGATTGGCGCTGCCGATGGCGCTGATTTCGTTGTCCACCAGCACCACCTTCTGGTGCAGGAACCCCGGGCCGTAGCGGAACACCCGGACGCCGGCGCGTACGGCTTCGAAGGCATAGAGACTGGAGGCGGCGTAGACGATCCGGTGATCGGGCCGCGAGGGCAGCAGCAGGCGCACGTCGACTCCGCGCAGGACCGCCAGGCGCAGGGCGGCGAACACCGCTTCGTCGGGGATGAAGTACGGGCTGGTGATCCACACCCGTTCGCGGGCGGCATGGATCGCCTCGACGAAAAACAGCGAGCAGGTTTCGAACGAATCGGCCGGCCCACTGGCGAGCAACTGGCAGAGTACGCCGTCGTCGGGGTAGGTGTCCGGCAGGATCAGCGGCGGCAACTGGCGCGCGGCCCAGAACCAGTCTTCGGCGAACGACTCCTGCAGGCAGGCCACCACCGGGCCGCTGACCTGCACATGGGTGTCGCGCCAGGGGGATAGGGGTGGCTTGCTCCCCAGGTACTCGTCGCCGACGTTGTGCCCGCCGACGAAACCGACCAGCCCGTCGACCACCACCACCTTGCGGTGGTTACGGAAATTCACCTGGAAGCGATTGAGCCAGCCACTGCGGGTGGCGAAGGCCTTCACCCGTACACCGCCGCCGCGCAGGCTGTCGACGTAGTCGTGGGGCAGGGCGTGGCTGCCGATGCCGTCGTAGAGCAGGTAGACTTCGACCCCTTCGCCGGCCTTCTTGCGCAACAGGTTGTGCAGGCGTCGGCCGAGCTGGTCGTCGTGGATGATGAAGAACTGCACCAGCACGGCATGCCGGGCCTGTTCGATGGCCTGGAAGATCGCCTCGAAGGTGGCTTCGCCGTTGACCAGCAACCGCACCTGGTTGTTGGCCAGGCAGGGCATGCGTCCGAGCTTGGGCATTGCCCGCAATGCCGCATAGGCCTGCGAGTTGCGGGCGGCCAGGGCCTCCTCGACCCAGGGGCGCCAGTTCAGGTCGGCGATGGCCTTGCGCATTTCCACGTTGGCCTGGCGCCGGGCCTTGATGTAGGCATCGAAGGTGCTGCGGCCGAAGACCAGGTAGGGAATCAGCGTGAGGTAGGGGATGAATACCAGCGACAGCGCCCAGGCGATCGAGCCTTGGGCGGTGCGAACGGTCAGCACCGCGTGAATGGCCGCGATACTGCCAAGCGTGTGAATCAGCGCTATCAGATAGCCGAAGACATGGGGGCCGAAAAAATCCATGAGGTCCTGATCCTGAATCCGTACCGTCTAACAGACCATGTTCCGACGCGATTGTCGCTATTTAATTCATCACGCAACCCAAGCATGATTCTGACGTCTAAGCAGGACCTTTCTTCAGGAGCTATATGATGAACCTTCGTCTGCCGGGTCTGGCCATCGCCTGTGCCTTCGTGATTCCCGTCGCCCAGGCGCAAGTGCTGCAGCCCGGTCTGTGGGAGCTGACCTCCAGCAATGTGCAGGTCGAAAACCAGTCGCTGGATGTCAACATGCTGTTGGGCGTGCTCAAACAGAACACCACGCCGGAGCAACGCGCCGCCCTGGAAAAACAGGGCATCAACCTGGGCGGGCAGGGCGTGCGGGTGTGCCTGACGCCGCAGCAGGTGGCTTCCGAGGCGATTCCGTTGACCGATCCGCAGTCCGGTTGCCAGCAGCAGATCACCGAGCGCAAGGGCCCGGACTGGAAGTTCCGCTTCAGCTGTCCGAAGGCCCAGGGCGCGGGTACGGCGCATTTCGTCAGTGATCGCGAGTTCACCACCAAGGTCAGCGGCACGTTCAATGCCACCGGCATCCAGCAGAACGGCAGCATGGACACCAAGGCCGTCTGGCTGGGCCAGGATTGCGGGGCGGTGAAACCGCGCTCCTGAGTGCCAGCACCACTCGGTGTCCGAGCCTGCTATATACGCTTGTGGGAGCCGGATTCATCCGCGAAGACAGTGGTGAGGCCACTAAAAGCTTCGCGGATGAATCCGGCTCCCACAGCTCGGTGGCGTCTGCTGGACTTCCCGTGAGCCTGCTTGGCCATTCATCGGCGAGAGTCTAAAGACCGCCGGCGCCCACGGGTTCGGTGTTACAGCCTCAGAGATCGAGATGCTGCAGCAACGCCTCGACCGTCATCGTCCCCAGGTCTTCCCCCGTCCGGCTGCGCACGCTGACCAGCCCCGCAGCCTTTTCCTTCTCGCCGACCACCAGCAGGTACGGCACCTTCTGCAGGCTGTGCTCGCGAATCTTGTAGCCGATCTTCTCGTTGCGCAGGTCCGCCACCGCCCGCAGGCCCTGGGCCTTGAGTTGCCGGGCCAGGTCCTGGGCATAGTCGGCCTGGCCCTCGCTGATGTTCAGCACCACCGCCTGGCACGGTGACAGCCACAGCGGCAGGGCACCGCTGTAGTGCTCGATGAGAATGCCGATGAAGCGCTCCAGCGAGCCGAACAGCGCCCGATGCAACATCACCGGCCGTTGTCGTTCGCCGTTCTCGCCGATGTAGCCGATGTCGAAACGTTCCGGCAGGTTGAGGTCGACCTGCAGGGTTCCGCACTGCCAGTCGCGGCCGATGGCGTCGCGCAGGACGAACTCCAGCTTCGGCCCGTAGAAGGCGCCTTCGCCGGGATTGATCCGGTAGTCGATGCCCATCCGCCCCAGGGCGCCGGTCAACGCGCCTTCCAGTTGATCCCAGGTCTCGTCGCTGCCGATGCGGTTGAGTGGACGGGTGGAGAGCTTCACCACCACGTCGTTGAAGCCGAACTCGCGGTAGATGTCGAACACCAGCGCGATCGCCGTTTCGCATTCGGCCTGCATCTGCGCCGGGGTGCAGAAGATGTGGGCGTCGTCCTGGGTGAAGTGGCGCACCCGCAGCAACCCGTGCAGGGCGCCGGACGGTTCGTAGCGGTGGACCTTGCCGAACTCGGCGATGCGCAGCGGCAGGTCGCGGTAGCTCTTGAGGCCATGGCCGAAGATCGACACCGCGCCGGGGCAGTTCATCGGCTTGAGGGCGAACACCCGCTCGTCCTCGGTGGTGGTGGTGAACATGTGGTCGCGGTAGTTCTGCCAATGCCCGGAGGTTTCCCACAGGCCACGGTCCATCACATCCGGGGTATTCACCTCGACATAGCCGGCCTGCTCCTGGCGCTGGCGCATGTAGCCGATCAGTTGCTGGAACAGCGTCCAGCCCTTGGTGTGCCAGAACACCGAGCCCGGCGCGCAGTCGTCGAAGTGGAACAGGTCCAGCTGCATGCCCAGCTTGCGGTGATCGCGCTTGCCGGCTTCCTCCAGGCGCGTCAGGTAGGCCTTGAGGTCCCTGGCATTGGCCCAGCAGGTGCCGTAGATCCGCTGCAGCGGCGCGTGGTTGGCGTCGCCGCGCCAGTAGGATCCGGCCACCTTGGTCAGCTTGAAGGCCTGCAGGATGCCGGTCGAGGGCACATGGGGCCCGCGGCACAAGTCCTCGAAATCGCCCTGGCGGTACAGCGACAGCGTCTCGCCTTCGGGGATGGCGCGGATCAGTTCGGCCTTGTAGTGCTCGCCCAGCCCCTCGAAATAGGCGATGGCCTCGTCGCGTGGCAGGGTGCGACGGCGGACCGAGTGGTTGGTCGCGGCCAGGGCCTGCATGCGCGCCTCGATCAGCTCCAGGTCCTTGGGGGTGAAGGCGCGCTCGTAGGCGAAATCGTAGAAGAAGCCGTCCTCGATCACCGGGCCGATGGTGACCTGGGCCGAGGGATAGAGCTGCTTGACCGCCATGGCCAGCAGGTGCGCGCAGGAGTGACGGAGGATCTCCAGCCCTTCGTCATCCTGCGGGGTGACGATGCTCACCGTCGCATCCCGCTCGATGAGGGTGTCGCAATCGACCAGCACGCCATCGACCCGGCCGGCCACGGCTGCACGGGCCAGGCCGACGCCGATGCTGGCGGCCACTTCGAAGACCGAGAGCGGTTGGTCGTACTCGCGCTGCGAGCCGTCGGGGAGGGTGATGCGGATCATTGCCAGGGTCCTTGGTCGATCTGTTAACGGAGAAATTGCAGGGGCAGGCCCTGGCAGCCGTCATGAAGACGGCCGGCATGCCAGGCCAGTTGCCCGGAGACCACGGTGGTGCTCACGTGGTGGCGCAAGCGGTGGTCGATGAAGGGCGTCCAGCCGCATTCGTAGAGGATCGGCTCGGCGGCGACCGGGCGTGGCCACGGCTGGCGATTGAGCAGCACCAGATCGGCCCAGTAGCCCTCGCGCAGGTAGCCGCGCTCGGCGATGGCGAACAGGTCGGCGACCCGGTGGCTGGTCTTCTCCACCAGCGTAGTCAGCGGCAGGACGTTATCCGCCACCAGCTCCATCAGCGCCGGCAGCGCGTGCTGCACCAGCGGCAGGCCGGAGGGCGCTTCCTCGTAGGGACGCTGCTTTTCTTCCCAGGTATGCGGCGCGTGATCGCTGCCGATCACGTCCAGCCGGTCGCTCAACAACGCCCTGCGCAAGGCGTCGCGGTCCGACCGCCGCTTGATCGCCGGGTTGCACTTGATGCGGTTGCCCAGGCGCGGGTAGTCGTCTTCATCGAACAGCAGGTGGTGCAGGCAGACTTCGGCGGTGATGCGCTTTTCGCTCATGGGCCGGTCTTCGAACAGTTCCAGCTCGCGCTCGGTGGTCAGGTGCAGCACGTGCAGGCGGGTGCCGTGCTTTCTGGCCAGTTCCACCGCCAGCGACGAGGAGCGGTAGCAGGCGTCGACATTGCGGATCAGCGGGTGGGCGGCCGGTGGAATGCTGCCGCCCAGCAGTTCCTTCAGATTCTTCAGGCGGGTGTCGATGGTCGGCGTGTGTTCGCAATGGGCCAGCAGGAGGGTCGGCACCTCGGCGAACAGCCGTTCGAGGATGTGCGGGTCATCCACCAGCATGTTGCCGGTCGACGCGCCCATGAACACCTTGACCCCGGCCACCTGGCGCGGGTCGAGGGCCGCCACGGTGTCGAGGTTGTCGTGGCTGACGCCGAAGTGGAAGCCGTAGTTGGCCACCGACGCGCTCGCCGCCCGACGCTTCTTGTCGGCGAGGGCGTCGAGGGTCAGGGTCGCCGGGCGGGTGTTGGGCATGTCCATGTAGCTGGTGATGCCACCGGCCACCGCGGCCCGTGATTCGCTGTGGATGCTGCCCTTGGTCGGCGCGCCAGGGTCGCGGAAGTGCACCTGGTCGTCGATCATCCCCGGCAGCAGCCAGTCGCCGTCGGCATCGATTTCCACATCGGCGCGGGCGTTGCCGATTTCTGCGGCGATGGTGTCGATGCGGCCGTTGATCACCCGGACATCGGCGTCGAATTCACGGCCTTCGTTCACCACCCGGGCATTGCGGATCAGCAGGCTGGTCATGCTCAGAACTCGTTCTGCAGGGCCTTGTAGCCCCGTACCAGGTCGACGTTGGTGCGCGCCACGTCTTCGGAGAACTCCGAGGCACTGACGCTGACCGGCGGGAATTGCGCCAGGTCGGTATTGGGGCCGATGCGGGTGGTGGAGGGGACGTAGAAGCCTGGCGGCAGGTCGCGGCCGTCGACCACCGAGTTGTGTCGCACCACGCTGCCGTCGCCGACCACGCAGTTGAACAGCACGCTGTTGAAGCCGATGAAGGCCCGGTTGCCGACCGTGCAGGGACCATGGACGATCGAGCGGTGGGCGATGGAACTGAATTCGCCGATGGTCACTGCCGCGCCGGACTTGGAGTGGATGACCACGCCGTCCTGGATGTTGGAGTTGGCGCCGATGATGATCGGGTCCATCTCGCCGCGCTCGTTGACCTCGTCGGCGCGGATCACCGCGTAGGGGCCGACGAAGACGTTGTCGCCGATCACCACCTTGCCGCAGATGATCGCGGTCTTGTCGACGTAGGCGGATTCGGCGATCACCGGCAGGTCGCCGGAAGGGTTCTTGCGGATCATGCAGGGGTCTCCTGGGGGGCGCTGATGACGTGCACCGCGCCATCACGGATGGCGTTGTAGAAACAGTTGGGGCGGCCGGTATGGCAGGCCGGACCCTGCTGCGCGACCCGCAGCAGGACGGCGTCGCCGTCGCAATCGAGGCGGGCCTCGACCAGATGCTGGCGGTGCCCGGAGCTTTCGCCCTTGCGCCACAGTTGGCGACGCGAGCGCGACCAGTAGCAGACCTGGCCACGTTCGAGGGTCTCGGCCAGGGCCTGGCGGTTCATCCAGGCCAGCATCAGCACCTCGCCGGTGTCGTGCTGCTGGGCGATGGCGGCGATCAGGCCGTCGTCGTTCCATGGCAGGGCATCGAGCACGGCGGTGAGCGGCCAGCGGCTACCCAGGGCGGCGCTCTCCAGATCGAGCATCGACAGGGGCGGCCGGGCGATCATTGGCTCAGTGCCGCGTGCAGGGTGTTCATGTTGTATTCGAACAGGCCGATGAAGGTGCTGGCCGGGCCTTCGGCGGCGAGGGCGTCGGAGTACAGGGTGCCGCCGATCTTCGCGCCGCTTTCGTCGGCGATCTGCTGCAGCAGGCGCGAGTCCTTGATGTTCTCCATGAACACCGCCTTGACCTTGTCCTTGCGGATCTGCCGGATCAGTTCGGCGACTTCGGCGGCCGAAGGCTCACGCTCGGTGGACAGGCCCTGGGGTGCCATGAACTGGATGCCATAGGCCTGGCCCAGGTAGCCGAAGGCGTCATGGGAGGTGACGATGCGGCGGTTGCCGGCCGGCAGGTTGCCGAGCTTGATCTTGGCTTCGGCCAGCAGGCGGTAGATCTGTTTCAGGTAGTCCTGGCTGTTGCGGGTGTAGTCATCCTTGTGCGCCGGGTCGACCTGAATCAGCGCCTTGGTGATGTTGTTCACGTACAGTTCGGCGTTCGCCAGGTTATGCCAGGCGTGGGGATCGGGAACGGTTTCGCCGTCTTCTTCCATGGTGTGCGAGAGCACGCCCTTGCTGGCGGTGACCACCGGGGCCTTGGTCTCGGTGCTGGTCACCAGGCGGTCGAGCCAGGGTTCGAACTCCAGGCCGTTCTTGACGATCAGCCTGGCCTTGAGCAGCGCCTGGGCGTCATCCGGGGTGGGTTCGTAGGTGTGGGCGTCGGCATCCGGGCCGACCATCGCGGTGACCTGGATATGGTCGCCGCCGATCTGCTGGGTAATGTCCCGCAGGATACTGAAGCTGGCGACCACCGGCAGCTTCTCCGCCGCCTGGGCGCTGGACAACTGCAACGACAGGGCCAGCACGGAGCTGAACAGAACGAGTAACGCGCGCATCGGGTGACACCTCATTGGGATGGCAGGGGCGGGCGGCGCAGCAGACCGTGCACCGGACCGAAGATCACGGACAGCAGGTACAGGCAGCCGGCGACCAGCACGATGGCCGGGCCGCTGGGTTGCGAGTAGTAGAACGACAGCAGCAGGCCGGCGGCGACCGAGACGCAGCCCAGCAGCGCGGCGATCAGCATCAGCACCGGCAGGCGTCGGCTCCAGAAGCGCGCGGCGATCGCCGGCAACATCATCAGGCCGACCACCATCAGCGCGCCGATGGCCTGGAAGCCGATCACCAGGTTGAGCACCACCAGGGTCAGGAACAATCCGTGGGCCAGCGGGCCGAGGCGGCTGACGGTCTGCAGGAACAGTGGGTCGAGGGTGTCGAGCATCAGTGGCCGGTAGATCGCCGCGAGCAGCAGCAGGCTGATGCCGCAGACCCAGAGCATGCCGGTCAGGGTCGGCCCGTCCACCGCCAGTGCCGAACCGAACAGCAGGTGCAACAGGTCCAGGCGCTTGCCGGCGATGCCCAGCAGCAGCACGCCGCTGGCCAGCGAAATCGGGTAGATCGCCGCCAGGCTGGCGTCTTCGCGCAGGCCGGTGCGGCGGGTGATCCAGGCCGACAGGCCGGCCATGCCCATGCCGGCGCCGAGGCCGCCGAGGGTCAGGGCCGGCAGGCTCAGGCCGGCGATCCAGAAACCGATGGCGGCACCGGGCAGGATGCCGTGGGCCACCGCGTCACCGATCAGGCTCATGCGCCGCAGGATCAGGAACACCCCCAGCGGCGCGGTGCTGCAGGCCAGGACGAGGCCGCCGAGCAGGGCCCGGCGCATGAAGACGAAGTCGTGGAAGGGTTGCCACAGGTGTTGGACGAACATCAGCATCAGGCCACCTGCGTGATCGGTTGCTGCACGATCAGTTCGCGGCTGGGCGCGAGGAGGCAACCGCTGTCCTTAATCCTCAGGGCATCGGGAATGTGCTGGCGGACGGCGGCGAGGTCATGGCAGACCACCACCAGGGTGCGACCGGCCGCATGCCAGGCGTGGATGTGTTGCCACAGCAGCGCCTGGCCTTCCTCGTCGAGGGCGGCGTGGGGTTCGTCGAGCAGCAGCAGCGGCGCCTGGGCCAGGCTCAGGCGGGCGAGCAGGGCGCGTTGCAACTGGCCGCCGGACAACGCCATCAGCGGTCGTTGCTCCAGACCGGCGAGGTTCCAGTCGGCGATCACCGCCTGCAGGCGTTCGTTGCGTTGTTGCGGGGTCAGTTTGATGCCCCATAGCCCGGCGGCGACCAGTTCCTGCAGGCTGATCGGGAACTGACGGTCGAGGTGCTGCTGTTGCGGCAGGAACGACAGGCCGCCGCGGCGTGGAACATCCAGCTGCACCTTGCCGGCCAGGGGCTTTTGCAAACCGGCGAAGACTTTCAGCAGGCTGCTCTTGCCGGTGCCATTGGCACCGATCACCGCGGTGAGGCTACCGGCGGCCAGTTCGAAATCCACCGCAGGGGTCAGTGGCTGGCCGGGTGGGCCCCAGCGCAGGCCTTGGCAGCGGATCATGCCGGCCTCCAGTTCCAGCCGCTCTCGGCCACGGCGTCATGGGCGTGCAGGCTTTCGGCGTGGACCACCCGCAAGTGGAAACCCTGTACCGCGTCCGCACGCCTGAGCGCCAGGTTCAGACGGCGTGCCGCGTCTTCGCAGAACATCAGGTTCTGGCCGTTGGCGAGGGCGAAGGCCTGCTCGTCGGCACGTTTGACGGCGGTCTGCACGGCGGTGCCGAGGGACGCCTCGGCTGCATTGATCAACTCCTCGAAGGGAAACCGATACGTTTTTTCATCAAGTCGGATTTGCAGGTGTGCAATGCTTCGCTGGCTATGGGGCGTGGCGACGATGCCTTGGGTGCTGACGAGCCAGTTCAGCACCTTGCCGTGATCCAGTGGCTGGTTGGCGAAGTCCTGGCTGAACTGCTGCTGGATCAGTTGGCGGGCGAGGGCTGCCGAGCAGGGGCAGGTGGAGGAGTAGGCCACGTCAATTTTCAGTTCCACGTGGAACACTCCACTTTTCAGCTCGGCTAACACACTGACGGGATAGGTTTTCCAGCCGGCCAGCGGGCTGACCAGCGCCGGGCGCTTGAGCAGCAGGTCGGTGTGAATACGCAGGTAGGCATTGCTGGAGAGTCCGTCGTGGCTGTCGAGGAACTGTTGCAGCACCTGGTGGATCAGCGCCGGTGTCAGGTCTTGCTGTTGCAGATGTTCCAGGGCCAGGTACAGGCGCGACATGTGAATGCCCCGGGCTTCGCCGTCGTCGAGGCTGACCCCGGCGTCGGCTGTGGCGCTGAGGCGGTGGCCGTCGAGAGTGATGGGTAGAGCAATGCCGCACATGCCCACCCACTCAAGGGGCAAGGCTTGCCGGGATGACTGCGCGGCGATGTCCGGCAGCGTCAACGCGTTCATGAGCAGGTCCATCGTTGGAAATAAAATGTCATGTTATATTATAACAATTGATTCGACGATGCCTTTTTTTGCCAGGGCTCTACACAGCCATATCGAGCAGGGACGCTCCCTCAATTTGTGGTTATCGGTTCATGCATAGACGTCAATTGCTCAACTTCCTGCTGGCCAGTGCGGCCTTCATCCCGCTTGGCGTGTCGGCGGCGCAGATCCGCAACGCCCGGCTCTGGCGCTCTGGCGACAAGCTGCGACTGGTGCTCGATCTCAGCGGCCCGGTGCAGTACAAGACGTTTTCCCTGACTGCGCCCGAGCGGCTGATCATCGACCTGAGCGGGGCGAAGCTGACGGGCGACTTCAGCCAACTGGTCCTGAAGAACACAGTGATCCGCTCGATCCGCTCGGGACATTTCGGCCAGGGCGACACGCGCATCGTCCTCGACCTGACCAACCCGGTGCAGTTGAACAGCTTCCTGCTGCCGCCGGGGGAGGGCCAGGGCCACCGGCTGGGG
>NZ_AQOH01000070.1 GCF_000364705.1 Pseudomonas fuscovaginae SE-1
CCCAGGCCCTGGCTGCGACGGCAGCCCCCCAGGCCAGGCATGAATCGGCGCCGGGCAAGTTCCATCCCAAGCGCGACATCATGGTGGTGGTCGACCCCGGTCACGGCGGCAAGGACCCAGGCGCGGTGGGCTCCAAGGGCCAGCGCGAGAAGGACGTGGTGCTGTCCATCGCGCAGCTCCTGGCCAAGCGTCTCAAACGTGAAAAGGGCTTCGATGTGCGCCTGGTGCGCAACGACGACTTCTTCGTGCCGTTGCGCAAGCGCGTGGAGTTCTCCCGCAAGCACAACGCCGACATGTTCATCTCGGTGCACGCCGACGCGGCGCCGCGGATCACCGCGTCGGGGGCGTCGGTGTATTGCCTTTCGGAAGGCGGGGCGACCTCGACCACCGCGCGCTTCATGGCCCAGCGCGAGAACGGCGCCGACCTGATCGGCGCGCAGAGCCTGCTCAACCTCAAGGACAAGGACCCGATGCTGGCCGGGGTGATTCTCGACATGTCGATGAACGCGACCATCGCCGCCAGCCTGCAACTGGGCCATACCGTGCTCGGCAGCCTGGAGAACATCACCACCCTGCACCAGAAGCGCGTCGAGCAGGCCGGTTTCGCGGTGCTCAAGTCACCGGACGTGCCGTCGATCCTGGTCGAGACCGGCTTCATTTCCAACGTTCGCGACAGCCAGCGGCTGGTTACCGCCCGGCACCAGCAGGCGATCGCCGACGGGCTGTTCCAGGGCCTGAAGACCTACTTCGAGAAGAACCCGCCGCAGGACAGCTACATCGCTTGGCGCCAGCAGCAGGCGGGTGAGGTCGTGGTCTAGTGCCTTGTTGTGGTGTAGTGAATGGGGCTTGTTGTGGCGAGCGGGCTCGTCGGGACGCCGCACCGCCGCGCTCGGCTGCAAAGCAGCCGTAAAACCAGCCAGCGCGGTCTAACCGATAGGCCGAGTTGCCTGGGTTTGGGGCCGTTTCACGGCCCAACGCGGGCAAGCCCGCTCGCCACAACCACAAAGTGTCCTGGCCACTTCATCGGGAGCCTCAGGCTCTGCTCAGCAGCCCACCAACCGATCACAGGTGAATTTCCTGCTCAGCCCGCCGGAGCTGGAGAAGCGGTTCACCGTGGTCCATCCCACCCGCCGGCTGTAACCCACCCAGGCCTCGCCATCCGAGGCGATACCGGTGAAGAAGGTCAGTTGCCCGTAGCGGCTGCTGGTCTGCGCCCAGTAGCGCTTGCCGGTCACCTCGAACCCTTGCAGGTAGATCGTCTTGCCCACCGTGGCGACGCCATAGGCGTTGCCGGCGGCGTCCCGACACGCCAGCAGGGTGGCGCTGCGGGTGCAGTTGGCCAGCGGGCCGGGAACCTGCGCCCAGGCGCCGGTGGTGCATAGCAGCAGGCTCAGCGACAGGCTCGGCAAAGAGTGCTTCAGGGTAGGGCGCATCGGCATTCTCAAGGGATCGGATCGGTTCCAGCATCACCCCCTTCGTCGTCGGGAGCAAGTCGGGATTGGCTAAAATGCACTGTTATAATATAACATTAAATAAATCCCCGACGGCTGACCCTCTCCATGACTGAAGAAGAACTGCTCGCCCAGCCCGAGGCGGACTACATGAACGATGCACAACAAGGGTTCTTCCGCGAACTGCTGCTCCAGCAACGGCGTGAACTGCAGGAGCGCATCAGCGGCGAGTTCGTCGTGCTGCGCGAGCAGGAGCCCAGCAGCGACCCGGCGGATATCGGCAGTGCCGAGGAGCAGCGCCAATGGCAACTGCGCCTGCTGGAACGGGAGAAGAAGCTGCTCGACAAGATCGACCAGGCCCTCGACGGCCTGGCCCGTGGCGAATACGGCTGGTGCCGCGAAACCGGCGAACCGATCGGTCTCAAGCGCCTGCTGCTGCGGCCTACCGCCACCCTGTGCATCGAAGCCAAAGAACGTGAAGAGCTGCGCGAGCGCCACAAGCGGGCGCTCTGAGCCGGCCAATCCGATGAGGAACCAACCATGACCCAACGTCTTCCCGTGACCGTGCTGTCGGGCTTTCTCGGCGCCGGCAAGAGCACCCTGCTCAACCATGTCCTGCGCAACCGCGAAAACCTGCGGGTGGCAGTGATCGTCAACGACATGAGCGAAATCAACATCGACGGCAGCGAGGTGCAGCGTGACGTCAGCCTCAACCGGGCCGAGGAAAAACTGGTCGAGATGAGCAACGGCTGCATCTGCTGCACCCTGCGCGAGGATCTGCTGGAAGAGGTCGGTCGGCTCGCTCGCGACGGCCGTTTCGACTACCTGCTGATCGAGTCCACCGGCATCTCCGAACCATTGCCGGTGGCCGAGACCTTCACCTTCCGCGATGAGACCGGGCAGAGCCTGGCCGATATCGCCCGCCTCGACACCATGGTCACGGTGGTCGACGGCATGAACTTCCTGCTCGACTACCAGGCCGCGGAAAGCCTGGCCTCCCGGGGCGAAACCCTCGGCGAGGAGGACGAGCGCTCGATCACCGACCTGCTGATCGAGCAGGTCGAGTTCGCCGACGTGATCCTGATCAGCAAGATCGACCTGATCTCCAGCCAGGAGCGTGAAGAGCTGATGGCGATCCTCGCGCGTCTGAACTCCCAGGCGCAAGTCATCCCGATGGTGATGGGCGAGGTGCCGCTGGCGAAAATCCTCAACACCGGCCGCTTCGACTTCGAGCGTGCGGCCCAGGCCCCCGGCTGGCTCCAGGAGCTGCGCGGCGAGCATGTGCCGGAAACCGAGGAATACGGCATCGCCTCGACCGCCTACCGGGCGCGGCGGCCGTTCCATCCCGAGCGTTTCTTCGACTTCATCAACCGGCCCTGGGTGAACGGCAAGCTGCTGCGTTCCAAGGGCTTCTTCTGGCTGGCGAGCAAGTACCAGGAGGCCGGCAGCTGGTCCCAGGCCGGTGGTCTGATGCGCCATGGTTTCGCCGGGCGCTGGTGGCGCTTCGTGCCGAAACAGCACTGGCCGCAGGACGAGGAAAGCATTGCGGCGATCATGCAGAACTGGACGGCGGCCACCGGTGATTGTCGGCAGGAACTGGTATTCATCGGCCAGGGCATCGACTTTGCGCAAATGACCGCCGAGCTGGACGGCTGCCTGCTGACCGACGACGAGATGGCCCAGGGTGTCGAGAGCTGGCGGTTGCTGCACGACCCGTTCGGGCCGTGGCACGACGAAGAGGCGGCCGCCTGATGCTGGCGCCGCGCTTGCAGGCGCAACCGCCGATCCGTCAGGTCGAGGCTGAGGCCCCGACAGTACTCGGCGAGATTCTTGAGGACGGCGTGAACCTGGCGGTCTGGCAGCGTCGCCTGCCCAGTCATATTGCCGATTTCGCCCACTTGCTGCTGTCGTTGGGCGAGCCGTTGGCGGAATCACTGAGCCTGGATATGCCGGATGACGAGAGCCTCCCCAACCTGCAGGGGCTGGCCTCGGGGTTCAGTGACCTGGAGGGTTACGAGGGCTTCATCAGCGACGTGTCGTGGTTGGTCAGCGCCTATGCCTGCCTGCTTGGCGCACGGCGGATCGGCTTGCGCCTGCGGGTGCTGGACAAGGCGATGTGCCCGCGGTTTCACGTCGATCATGTGCCGGTCCGTCTGATCACCACTTATGCGGGGGCGGGCAGCCAGTGGCTGGCGGAGGGCGCGATCGATCGCCGGCAGTTGGGCAGCCCGGCGGCGGAGCCGATGGACCCAAGGCTGATCCGGCAGATGGACAGCGGCGCGGTGGCCCTGCTCAAGGGCGAGCGTTGGCTCGGCAACGAGGGCCGTGGGCTGGTGCACCGTTCGCCGCAGGTGGCGACAGGCGAGCGGCGCTTGATCCTGACGCTGGATTGGTTGGCTTGAGTTGAGGCGCCGGATCGGAAGGCGGTGGTTTCTGTACTGGTGCTTTCGCGGCGGTCCGACGTATCGGTGAATCCGGCTCCCGCAGTGACTGCGTCGGGCTCATACCTTGTGGGAGCAGGATTCATCCGCGAAGCAGGCGCCATCAATCCCCAGCCCTGCTCAGGGCGCCTGCCACTGCCCGCCGCTCTGGCCCTCGCAAAACGGCTTGAGATACGCGGCATCCGTCGCCACGCCGTAATAGTGAATATTCTGCCGGTAGGGCATATTGGCAACCTGGGCGTTGCGGCAGACACCGAATGAACCGCCCGGGCACTGCTCGACGTATTCGACCTCGACCTTCTGCCCCGCCAGGCTCGGCCGGCAGAAGCCGTCGTTGAACAGCCTGACCGGGATACTCACGTTCTCCTGGCAGACCTTCACGTCGAGCCGTTCGCCCTGGCTGTGGACCACGCAGGCCTGCGCCAGGACCTGGTTCGAAGCCAGCGCCAGCAGCAGCGCCAGGCCCATCGACCGCATCATTCATCCACCTCTTCAGACCTGTCGGCCCGCTTATGTTGCAGAACATTCCCACGCACGTCATCGCCGGGCCCCTCGGTGCCGGCAAGACCAGCCTGATCCGTCACCTGCTGGCGCAAAAGCCTGCGGGCGAGCGCTGGGCCGTGCTGATCAACGAGTTCGGCCAGATCGGCCTGGATGCCGCGCTGCTGACTCGCGCCGACGATGGTATCGCACTGGGCGAGGTGGCTGGCGGTTGCGTGTGCTGCGTCAACGGTGCGCCGTTCCAGGTCGGTCTGGGCCGGTTGTTGCGCAAGGCCCGGCCCGACCGGTTGTTCATCGAACCTTCCGGCCTTGGCCATCCGGTGCAGATCCTGCGGCAACTGGCGGCGGCTCCGTGGCTTGGGGTGCTGGCCCTGCAGCCTTGCGTGATGGTGCTGGATGCACAGGCCCTGGCCGCGGGCAAACCGCTGCCGGCCTCGCAGCAGGAGGCGCTGGCGCAGGCCGGCCTGCTGCTGTTGAACAAGTCGCAAGGGTTGAACGAGGTCGAGCGCGCGCAGGTCGTGGCGCGCTTGCCGGATGGCCCGCTGCGCTGGACCGAACAGGGCGTGCTGGAGCTGCATGAGCTGCTGGCCCTGCCGCCAGCCGGAGCGGATGAACCGGGCCCGGCGGGCGTGCTGCCGCCAGCATCGGCGGGG
>NZ_AQOH01000071.1 GCF_000364705.1 Pseudomonas fuscovaginae SE-1
CCGCCCCCCGCCGCAGCGGGAACGGCTGGATCGGCTGCAGGCGCATCTGCACCCGCTGTTCGTTCTGGTTGTAGGGTGCCACCACCTCGCGCACCAGGTCGCTGAGGTCGACTTCTTCCACCGACTCGTCGCGCCCATCACGGATGAAAGCGAGGAACTGGTCGAGAATCGCGTCCATGTCCTCGATATCGCGGACCATGTCCGCACTCAGGTCACTGTGGTCGCCCATCAGTTCCAGGGACAGCCGCAGGCGGGTCAGCGGCGTGCGCAGGTCGTGGGAAACCCCGGCCAGCATCAGCTCACGCTCGCGACCAGCCTGCTCGACGTCCTCGGCCATCTGGTTGAAGGCACTGTAGACCTCGGTCATTTCACTGGGCGTGTCGCTGATCGGCAGGCGCACGCTGCGCCCCTGGCCCAGTTGCCGCGCGGCAAAGACCAGGCGTTTCAGCGGCTGGTTGAGCTGGCTGACGAAAATCCAGGCCGAGGCCGTCGACAACAACCCGATCGCCAGGAACCAGCCCAGCACGCTCCAGATCTTCTGCCCCCGCAGCGGGTGCGGATACAACGGCACCTTCAACCAGCCGGCGCCCAGGCTCGGCGCACGCACCCACAGGGCGGGTGGCGCATGCATGCGCAGGCGGACTTCGGTATCGGCGCCGAGTTCGGCCTGCATCTGCCGCTGGTAGATCTCGCTGTACGGCCAGTGCTGCTCGCCTTCCGGCACGCCACCGCTGACCACGCGGATCAGCCCCGCCGCCTCGGCGATCTTGTCGCGATCGTCCTCGTCGGCCGCCCAGTAGGCACGCAGGGTCAGCGCCACGCCGTGGCTGTACTGGCGGTCCACCAGGACATCCTCGTTCATCAGCAGATAGACCAGGGTCAGCGCCTTGGAGAACAGCACCACGATGAGCACCAGCCAGAGGGTGCGCGAGAAGAAGCTTTGGGGAAACCAGACAGGGGTCTTCATAAATACAGCCGCTACATACTTTGCAGGAGCGAGCAGCCGGGCTCGCACAATTGCGGATCGCGACTTGCCCGGGCGGCTTGCGCACACCCGGGCAATTCGCTCCTACAAATCACCGGTCACTTGGTCGCGGCGCCATCCGGCACGAACACGTAACCCACGCCCCAGACGGTCTGGATATAGCGCGGCTTGGAAGGATCCGGCTCGATCATGCGACGCAGGCGGGAAATCTGCACGTCGATGGATCGTTCCAGTGCATCCCACTCGCGGCCACGGGCCAGGTTCATCAGCTTGTCACGGGTCAGCGGCTCGCGGGCATGCATCACCAGTGCCTTGAGCACGGCGAATTCGCCAGTGGTGAGCATGTGCACTTCTTCGCCGCGCTTGAGCTCACGGGTGGCAAGGGACAGCTCGTAGTCGCCGAAGGTGACGCTTTCGTCCTCGCTGCCCGGCGCGCCTGGCACCGGGGCGGACTGGCGACGCAGCACGGCCTTGACCCGTGCCATCAGTTCGTCGGGGTTGAACGGCTTGGCCAGGTAGTCGTCGGCGCCCAGCTCCAGGCCCTTGATCCGGCTCAGTTCATCGCCCTTGGCGGTGAGCATGATGATCGGCACCTGGTTGTTCGCCGCGCGCAGGCGACGGCAGGCGGTCAGGCCGTCTTCACCCGGCAGCATCAGGTCGAGGACCACCAGATTGAACACTTCACGGGCCAGCAGACGATCCATTTGCTCGGTGTTGGCCACCGCGCGGGCACGATAGCCCTTGCTGGTGAAGAAACGCTCCAGCAGGCTGCTCAGCCCCGGATCGTCGTCCACGATGAGGATTTTTTCGCCTTCAGCAGTTTGTGCAGTGCTGCTCATGGGTTGCTCCTTTGATCTCGGCGCGCATTATGGGGCCAGCGGCCCTCATGCGTATCCTGTGCATTGTTAGCAGATTTTTCCTCGACTACCAGCAAACAGCGCTTTATGCCTACACGCGCACAATCCCCCCAAGCCCGGAACGCTGGTTATAATGCCCCGCTTTCTGTGTCAGGCAACGTCTGATCATTGCTGTTCGATGCCCTCTTTTTTACCAAGGCTCACAGCAATGTGCTGATTTCACGGGTCACAAGGTGCGCCTTTTGATCCCAAACCAGGCGCGCCCGACAGGCCCAAAGGCCCGGCGCGCCTGATTTCACACTTTGTCAGGTGGTTTTATGGACAGCATCAACAGCCGCATCGCCGAAGAACTCGGCGTACGCCCACAACAGGTCGAAGCGGCCGTCGCCCTATTGGATGAAGGCTCGACCGTACCCTTCATCGCCCGCTACCGGAAAGAAGTCACCGGCAGCCTGGATGACACCCAACTGCGACATCTGGAAGAACGCCTGCGCTACCTGCGAGAACTCGACGAACGGCGCGCCAGCATCCTCGCCAGCATCGAGGAACAAGGCAAGCTGACCCCTGCCCTGGCCCGTGACATCCAGCTCGCCGACACCAAGACCCGCCTCGAAGACCTGTACCTGCCGTACAAGCAGAAGCGCCGCACCAAGGGCCAGATCGCCCTGGAAGCCGGCCTTGGCGAGCTGGCCGACAGTCTGTTCAACGACCCGTCGCTGACCCCGGAAACCGAAGCCGCACGCTTCGTCGATGCCGAGAAGGGCTTCGCCGACACCAAGGCCGCCCTCGAAGGCGCCAAGTACATCCTCATGGAGCGCTTCGCCGAGGACGCCAGCCTGCTGGACAAGCTGCGCAATTTCCTCAAGCAGGAAGCGATCATCAGCGCCCGCGTGGTCGCCGGCAAGGAAGAGGAAGGCGCCAAGTTCCGCGACTACTTCGAACACGACGAGCCGCTCAAGAGCATGCCGTCGCACCGCGCCCTGGCGATCTTCCGTGGCCGCAACGAAGGCATTCTCGCCTCCTCGCTGAAAGTCGGCGACGAGCTGCCGGGCACCCTGCACCCCTGCGAAGGCATGATCGGCCAGCATGTCGGCATCCAGAACCAGGGCCGCCCCGCCGACAAGTGGCTGGGCGAGGTGGTGCGCTGGACCTGGAAGGTCAAGCTCTACACCCACCTGGAAACCGACCTGCTCGGCGAGCTGCGCGATGGCGCGGAAACCGAGGCGATCAACGTTTTCGCCCACAACCTGCACGACCTGCTGCTGGCCGCTCCGGCCGGCCCACGTGCGACCCTCGGCCTCGACCCGGGCCTGCGCACCGGCTGCAAGGTCGCCGTGGTCGACGCCACCGGCAAGCTGCTGGACCACGCCACCGTCTACCCCCACGTGCCGCACAACAAGTGGGACCAGACCCTGGCCATCCTCGCCGCGCTGTGTGCCAAGCACTCGGTGGACCTGATCGCCATCGGCAACGGCACCGCCAGCCGCGAAACCGACAAGCTGGCCGCCGACCTGATCAAGAAATATCCAGCCATGCGCCTGACCAAGGTCATGGTGTCCGAAGCCGGCGCATCGGTGTACTCGGCCTCGGAGCTGGCCGCACGCGAGTTCCCCGACCTCGACGTGTCGATCCGTGGCGCCGTGTCCATCGCCCGCCGCCTGCAGGACCCGCTGGCCGAACTGGTGAAGATCGATCCGAAATCCATCGGGGTCGGCCAGTACCAGCACGACGTCTCGCAACTGAAGCTGGCCCGTGGCCTGGATGCGGTGGTCGAGGACTGCGTGAACGCCGTCGGTGTCGACGTGAATACCGCCTCGGTGGCCCTGCTGGCACGGATCTCCGGCCTCAACACCACCCTGGCGCAGAACATCGTCAGCCACCGTGACGAAAACGGTGCGTTCAAGACCCGCGCCGCGCTGAAGAAAGTCCCGCGCCTGGGCGAAAAAACCTTCGAACAGGCCGCCGGCTTCCTGCGCGTGATGAACGGCGACAACCCGCTGGACGCCTCCGCGGTGCACCCGGAAGCCTACCCGCTGGTCCAGCGCATCGCCGCCGAGACCGGCCGCGACATCCGCTCGCTGATCGGCGACAGCGCATTCCTCAAGCGCCTGGACCCGAAGAAGTTCACCGACGAGACCTTCGGCCTGCCGACCGTCACCGACATCCTCCAGGAACTCGACAAGCCAGGCCGCGACCCACGCCCCGAGTTCAAGACCGCGGCGTTCCAGGAAGGCGTCGAAGACCTCAAGGACCTCGAACTGGGAATGATCCTCGAAGGCGTGGTGACCAACGTGACCAACTTCGGCGCCTTCGTCGACATCGGCGTCCACCAGGACGGTCTGGTGCACATCTCGGCGCTGTCCGAGAAGTTCGTCAAGGACCCGCGTGAAGCGGTGAAGGCCGGTGACGTGGTCAAGGTCAAGGTCATGGAGGTCGACATCCCGCGCAAGCGCGTCGGCCTGTCGATGCGCATGAGCGACACCCCCGGCGAGAAGATCGACGGGGCCCGTGGCTCGCGGCCAGGCAGCGCGCCACGTCAATCGCAAGGCAACGCTCCACGCAAGGAAACCGCGCCCCCGGCCAATAACGCCATGGCCTCGCTGTTCGCCAATGCCAAGCAGCTGAAGAAACGTTGATGGATATTCCCGAGGGCCTGACCCAGAGTGCCTTCAGCGAGCTGATCGGCTGCCGCCTGCAACGCCTGGACACCGGCGTTGCCGAGGTGGCCCTGTCGCTGACGCCACAACTGCGCAACCGTGGCAACGTGCTGCATGGCGGCGCGCTGTTCAGCCTGGTGGATATCACCATGGGCCTGGCCTGCTCGGCCACCCACGGTTTCGACCAGCGCAGCGCGACCATCGAGTGCAAGATCAACTACATGCGCGCGGTGGCCGAAGGCGAGGTGCTGTGCACCGCCCGGGTCATCCATCCCGGCCGCCGCACCCTGGTGGTCGAGGCCGACGTGCGCCAGGGCGACAAACTTGTCGCGAAAGCACAAGGCACGTTCGCTGTTCTCTAGTGGCCTGTACGGTTAATTCGCATACTCAAATTCGGGCCCAGGGGTTTGCCAGGCAAGGCGCCATGACGAGTCGTAGCAGGGCCACGGCGAGGAATGACAACGCTGTCTGGCGAAGCCATGGGCTCGGAGTTGAGTATGCGAATTAGCCACACAGGCCACTACCTGTTCCGTCTCGATTTGGGTTAATTTCGGCACTGCATGCGCAGTGTCGGAATTTTCCTCCGGCGCCGCGTCCGACTCAGGGACGAAGTATCGGCGTTTTCCGACATTTACCAGGCGACAACGCCAGTTCTCAACTTCACCCTTGTAGACCGTCTTGCCCACCCCCATATTGGGGCGACCGACGCGTGAAGGAATCCAACTTGAGCGAACTTCTCAACCGCCGCCTGGCTCTGCTCGGCGAGCGCGACCACCTCTCCCTGCTTGAGCAGTGCCTGCACGGCATCGAGCGCGAATGCCTGCGCGTCACTCCCGAAGGTCGGCTGGCGCAGACACCGCATCCGGAAGAACTCGGCTCCGCGCTGACCAACGAGCAAATCACCACGGACTATTCCGAGTCGCTGCTGGAATTCATCACTCCAGCCCTCAACGACCCGGCCGACACCCTGGACAGCCTGGACAGGATTCATCGCTTCGCCTACAGCAAGCTCGGCAACGAGTACCTGTGGAGCCCGTCGATGCCTTGCCCGCTGCCGGCCGAGGAAGACATCCCGATCGCCTATTACGGGACCTCGAACATCGGCAGGCTCAAGTACGTGTACCGCCAGGGTCTGGCCCTGCGCTACGGCAAGACCATGCAGTGCATCGCCGGAATTCACTACAATTTCTCGCTGCCGGAAAAGCTCTGGCCTTTGCTCAAGCAGGCCGAAGGCTCCAGCGGCTCGGACCGCGACTACCAGTCGCTGGCCTATATCGCGCTGATCCGCAACTTCCGCCGCTACAGTTGGCTGCTGATGTACCTGTTCGGTGCCTCCCCGGCGCTGGACGCCGGCTTCCTGCGTGGCCGCGCGCATTCGCTGGAGCAGTTCGACGCCGAGACGCTGTACCTGCCCTATGCCACCAGCCTGCGCATGAGCGACCTGGGTTACCAGAGCAACGCCCAGGCCGGCCTGACGCCGTGCTACAACGATCTCAACAGCTATACCGACAGCCTGCGCAAGGCGGTGGCGACCCCCTACGCGCCGTATGTCGAGATCGGCACCCACAAGGATGGCGAGTGGGTCCAGCTCAACACCAACATCCTGCAGATCGAAAACGAGTACTACTCCAACATCCGCCCGAAACGCGTGACCTACACCGGCGAGCGGCCGATCCAGGCGTTGATGGCCCGCGGCGTGCAGTACGTCGAGGTGCGCTGCCTGGACATCAACCCGTTCCTGCCGACCGGTATCGACCTGAACGAGGCGCGCTTCCTCAACGCGTTCCTGCTGTACTGCGCGCTGAACGACAGCCCGCAGCTCGAAAGCGGCGAATGCGGCAATGCCACCTCGAACTTCCTCACCGTGGTCAAGGAAGGCCGCCGTCCGGGCCTGCAACTGCAACGTGATGGCCAGGCGGTGGACATGAAGGAATGGGCCGCCGAGCTGCTGGAGCGGATCGCGCCGCTGGCCGCGCTGCTGGACCAGAGCCATGGTGGCGATGCCCATAGCAAGGCGCTGGACGAGCAACTGGCGAAAGTCAGGGATTCGTCCCTGACCCCGTCGGCCCGGGTACTGGCGAGCATGACCGAGCACAAGGAAAGCTTCGCCCAGTTCGCCATGCGCCAGAGCCTGGCCCATGCCGAGTCCTTCCGCAGTCAGCCGTTGACCAAGGAAGCGCAGACCGCGTTCGAGGAAAGCGCCCGCCAGTCGCTGGTACAGCAACTGGAGCTGGAACAGAACGAAGTCGGTGATTTCGACGTGTTCGTCGGCGCCTACCAGGCGAGCATCCTGGCGATCAGCAACTGATCCTGCGCAGCATTCGAGGGCCTCTTCGCGGCCGTTCGGCGCCCGACAAGCCCTGCGTCTACAGGGGTTTTGAGTCGATCACGAATTCGTGACCAGACACGAGCCCTGTAGCAGCGGGCTGGCCCGCGAATAGGCCCTCAAGCCCTATCCAGGGGCTCGGAAGCTCAGAGCGCCTTCTCGAAAATCTTCGAATTACGCTGGTAGTTGTAGAGCGACGCCCGCGCACTAGGCAGGCGCTCGACGCTGCTCGGGGCGAAACCCCGCTCACGGAACCAGTGCGCGGTACGGGTGGTGAGGACGAACAGGGTCTTGAGTCCCAGCGCCCGGGCGCGGGTCTCGATACGTTCGAGCAGTTCGTCGCCACGCCCACCATGCCGGTACTCCGGATTCACCGCCAGGCAGGCCAGCTCCCCGGCCTCCGAATCGGCAATCGGGTACAGCGCCGCACAGGCGATGATCATCCCCTCTCGCTCGACCACGCTGAACTGTTCGATCTCGCGCTCCAGCACCTCCCGTGAACGCCGCACCAGGATGCCCTGTTCTTCCAGCGGGCTGATCAGCTCGAGCAGGCCGCCGACGTCCTCGATCGCCGCCTCGCGAACCCGCTCGAACTGCTCCTGGGCGACCAGCGTACCGCCACCATCGCGGGTGAACAGCTCGGTCAGCAACGCGCCGTCCTCGGCATAGCTGACGATATGGCTGCGGGCCACGCCACCACGGCAGGCCTCGGCCGCCGCATCGAGCAGCTCGGCCTGGTAATCGCTGCCCAGGCGCTGCAGGTGCGCCGGTACCTGCTGTGGACGCAGTTCGCGGACCAGGTGACCATTTTCATCGATCAGGCCATGGTCGGCACCGAACAACAGGAGTTTTTCCGCGCCAAGGTCGATCGCCGCACGGGTCGCGACGTCTTCGCAGGCCAGGTTGAAGATCTCCCCGGTGGGCGAGTAGCCCAGCGGCGACAGCAGCACGATGGAGCGCTCGTCGAGCAGGCGGTTGATGCCCTTGCGGTCGACCCGCCGCACTTCGCCGGTGTGGTGATAGTCGACGCCTTCGAGCACGCCGATCGGCCGCGCCGTCACCAGGTTGCCGCTGGCCACGCGCAACCGCGAACCCTGCATCGGCGAAGCCGCCATGTCCATGGACAGGCGCGCCTCGATGGCGATACGCAACTGGCCGACCGCGTCGATCACACATTCCAGGGTCGCCGCATCGGTGATACGCAGACCGCGATGGTAGTGCGGGGTCAGGCCGCGGGCGGCCAGGCGGCTTTCGATCTGCGGGCGCGAGCCGTGGACCAGCACCAGACGCACGCCGAGGCTGTGCAGCAGCACCAGGTCGTGGACGATATTGCCGAAGTTGGGGTGCTCGACACCGTCGCCGGGCAGCATCACGACAAAGGTGCAATCGCGGTGGGCATTGATATAGGGAGAAGCGTGGCGAAGCCAGTTGACGTATTCGGGCATGACCTGAACCTGTATAAAAAACAGCCAATGAAAAATGGGTGCAACGTGAAAACGCACAACGGGCTGTTGGTTATCGTCGGAACAGGCTTGGCGACACGCGCGCTCTCCTTACTGGGTAATGAATGGTTTCGCCTGGCATTTAACGCAAGGTCGGGGCCGGGCTCAAGCAATAATGTTCAATCAGCTCGCGCAACAGCTGTACGGTAGGCTGCAAACGTGACATTTCGAGGAATTCCCCCGGCTGATGCGCGCAGTCGATGTCGCCGGGCCCCAATATCAGGGTCTCGCAGCCAAGGCGCTGAAGATAAGGTGCTTCGGTGCCGAACGCCACCGCCTGTGCGCGGTGGCCGGTGAGTTTTTCGGCGATGCGCACCAGTTCGGCATCGGCCACCTGCTCGAAGGGCGGCACCTCGGGGAACAGCGGCGCATAGTCGATCTTCACCTGGTGCCGCTGCGCCAGGGGTTCGAGCCTGGCGCGGATCGCCGCGCGCAGCACGCCCGGGTCCATGCCCGGCAGCGGCCGCAAGTCGAACTCCAGGGCGCACTGGCCGCAGATGCGGTTGGGGTTGTCGCCTCCGTGGATGCAGCCCAGGTTCAGGGTCGGCTGCGGCACGGTGAATTGCGGGTTGTCGTACTCGCGCTGCCACTGCCCGCGCAGGCCGCGCAGCTCGCCGATCACGTCATGCATGGCCTCGAGGGCGCTATGGCCCAGGCTCGGATCCGACGAGTGGCCGCTGCGGCCAAGGATATCGATGCGTTCCATCATCACCCCCTTGTGGAGGCGGATCGGCTTGAGTCCCGTCGGTTCACCGATCACCGCGGCACGGCCCAGCGGCCGCCCGGCCTCGGCCAGGGCACGGGCGCCGGACATCGAGCTTTCCTCGTCGCAGGTGGCGAGGATCAGCAGCGGCTGCTTGAACGGCTGGTCGAGCAGCGGCCGCACCGCCTCGATGATCAGAGCGAAGAATCCCTTCATGTCGCAACTGCCCAAGCCGACCCAGCGGCCGTCGACCTCGCTGAGCTTGAGCGGGTCGGTCTGCCACAGCGCCTCGTCGAAGGGCACGGTATCGCTGTGCCCGGCCAGTACCAGGCCACCGGGGCCGCTGCCGAAGCTGGCGAGCAGGTTGAACTTGCCGGGGCTGACCGGCTGGATATCGCAGTGAAAGCCCAGATCACTCAGCCAGCCGGCCAGCAGGTCGATGACCGGGCGGTTGCTCAGGTCCAGCGCCGGCTGGGTGCAACTGACGGAGGGGACTGCGATCAGGGCCGCGAACTGGTCTTTCATCGATGGCAAGGGCATGCGCTCGCTCCTCAATCACGCTACGTCAGGTGCACCTTCCGCTCTTCGGGAAGGCTCCAGGGTTCCGGGCAAGGCTTGCGCGCCCATTCGCCGGCGAGCCGGGCTCCTACAGGGATCGCGCAGGCTCGACATCCCGGACCGGGCCCATCATAGAGCCATCCGGCGGCCGGAATAAACCGCCACGACGCGTGCCGTGCGCTTGTCCTGTACACTGCATCCCCCAAGGCGGCCACTCTTTTCCCCGGCCGCACTCCCGATCCTGGATTTTCCGGCCATGCAGAAAGAAACCGAAATCAAACTCCGCGTCAGCCGCGAAACCCTCGCCGCATTGCGCGAGCACCCGCTGTTGAAAAAACGCAACAAGAGCGGCTGGGAGCGTCGTGAGCTGATGAACCAGTATTTCGACACCCCCGAACGTGACCTGGCCAGGGCCAAGGTCGCCCTGCGTCTGCGCCGTGACGGCGACGAAGTGATCCAGACCCTCAAGACCCGCGGCCAGAGCATCGCCGGCCTGTCGGAGCGCAACGAGTACGACTGGCACCTGGCGAAGGCCAAGCTGGACGTGAAGAAACTCGACGGCGAATGCTGGCCGGCGCAACTGGCCGAGCTGGACAAGAAAACCCTCAAGCCGATCTTCACCACCGATTTCGTCCGCGAGCGCGCCGAGATCGCCTGGGGCCGTGGCAAATCGAAAGTGGTGATCGAGGCCGCGCTGGACCTCGGCACCGTCATCGCCGGCAAGCACAAGGAAGAAATCTGCGAGCTGGAACTGGAACTGCGCGAAGGCGAGCCCGAAGCCCTGCTGGAACTGGCCGCCGAACTGGCCGAGAAACTGCCGCTGATGCCCTGCGACATCAGCAAGGCCGAACGCGGCTACCGGCTGTTCGACGCCAACAGCTATTCGTTGAGCCTGCCGGCACCGCAACTGAGCGCCGAGACCTCGGTGGACGATGCCTTCACCGCACTGGCCTGGCACCTGCTCGGCAGCAGCCAGCGACTGGCCGAACAGTACCGTTTCAACGGTCACTGGCGCCTGCTGCAGGATTGGCTGCAGCAGTTGATCGAACTGCGGGCCCTGGTCGGCAGCCTCGGCCAGGTGGCTCCGCGGCAATCGACCAGCGAACTGCGCAAGGCCCTGGATGCGCTGCTGGAAGACTGGCGTCCACTGGTCAATGCCGGCCTGGAAGACGAGGACGTGCGCAAGGCCGCACCGGAGCAGTTCCTCGAAGAACTGGAGGATGTGCGCTGGGGCCAGTTCTCCCTGAACACCTCGCGCTGGCTGCTGGCCCGCAACTGGACGGTCGAACGCGCCAACCGTGGCAACCGCCAGGGTGCCGCGCAGTTGCAGAGCTGGCTGCCACGCCTGCTGGCCGAGGAAGCCGTGTCGCTGCAACTGGGTCGCTACCAGCAGCAACCGGAAGACCTCGCCGAACAACTGCCACGCATCGAGCGTATCCAGGCCTGGCTGCACCTGGCCCGTGGCGTGCTCGATCTGCCGGAGCTGGACCGCCTGTTCGGCGAGTTGAACAAGCTGGCGCAACTGGCCGAGCTGGATATCAGCGAAGAAGTGCTCGAGGCCCGCGTGCAGCAGGCACTGACCGTGTCCCAGGGCCGTGCCTGGAAGGCCCTGTCGCGTCTGTAACCCCCCTTGCAGGAGCCGGCTTGCTGGCGATGGCGATCTCCATATCGCTACGGAATCTGGTTGGATGGCCGCCTTTGGCGGATCGCCAGCAAGCCGGCTCCCACAAAGTTCACACGCGGATATCCCGCGCTTGCCCAGCAAAATTTCCTTGCAGCGGAAAATCTGGTCTACATTTGAATCTGACCGTTTCGATAAAACCTTCAGGAACATTCCCAAGTCCTTTGGGTTCTATCGGCACGACACGCAGGCGACACCTTTAAGAACACCATCGATTGCCTCACGGCACGCAGTACGACGGCATTGTGTGATTAGCCGTATCTGTCCCCTTTCAAGTTCTTCTGGAATGGTACGGATACTTTCATGCAGCCCTCAGACGACGATGATGTCAGAAACCTGATGCGCAAGTTCGGGGCCAGCACCGAGCGCTATCGGGAAATCGAGGTGGCGCGGGCCTTCACCGAAAAGCCTCTCCCACCGCCGCCAGCGCCCACACCAACCGAAACGCCAACCCTGGCGGTGCCTGCCGCATCCGCCGCCCCGGGCTCGTCGCCCTCCCTGCGCACGCTGCTCACCGACCTCGCCCGGCAGCGCCAGGCCCAGGCCGAGCAACACCGGCGGGCGCCCGTCATGCCCCACGTCGCGGCGCGGATTGTCGCGGTGGTCTCGACCCGTGGCGGCGTGGGCCGCAGCACCCTGGCCAGCCTGCTGGCGATCCTGCTCAACAGCGCCGATCGCCAGGCCGTGGTTCTCGAACTCGACGCGCAGAACGCCCAATACCGGCACCTGGGCATCTTTCCCCAGGCGACGGGCATCTGCCGCGCCAGCCTGGAGCACCGTGGCTGGCAGGAACTCGCCCAGACCGGCTACGCCAGCACCCGGCTGCTGCCCTTCGGCGAAAGCGAGCCACAGCAGTTGCACAGCCTCGAACGCCAGCTCGAGGATGACCCACACTGGCTGGCCCGGCACCTGGCCGATCTGAACCTTGGTCGACACGACACGTTGATCATCGACACCCCCGCCGGCAGCAGCGTGTTCCAGGAACAGGCGCTGCGCCTGGCCGACCTGATCGTCGCCGTGGTCCGCCCCGATGCCGCCTCCCACGCCGCGCTCGAGCACCTGCTCGATGCCCTCGCCCCACACCTGGGCGGCGAACGGCCCGCCACCTGCCGGTTCGTGATCAACGGCGTGGACAACTCCCATGCGCTGTCCGTGGACATCGCGCAGATCCTCGAAAACCAGCTCAAGCCCCAGTTGCTCGGCACCGTCGCCTGGGACGACGCCATCGCCGAGGCACTGGCCTACGAGTGCAACCCGTTCGAACAGAACGCCGACGCCCGCGGCTGCCAGGACATCCTGGCCATCGCCGACAAACTCCATGACCAGCTGGAGCCACGCCTGCCATGACCCTCGAACGTCGCGTCGAGCGTCTGCTCGGCAGTAGCCTCCGGCGTGCCCGGCAGTGGCCCGGCCGCCTGCGCCGGACAATCCTCTGGAGCGCCGCCCTGCTCTGCACGGTGGTACTGGCCGGGGTGATCAGCGCCCCGGCGAGCCTGTCCCAGCAGGCCCTGCTCGGCCTGCTGCTGGTGGTTGCCGCGCTGGTGCTGCGGCGCTTCGAGGGGCGCCTGCCGATCATCGCGATGATCAGCCTGTCGCTGATCGCCTCGCTGCGCTACATGTACTGGCGCCTGAGCGAAACCCTGCAGTTGGAGAACTTCCACGACACCCTGTTCGGTTACATCCTGGTGGTGGCCGAACTCTATGCGCTGGTGGTGCTGGTGTTCGGCTACGTGCAGACCGCCTGGCCACTGAAGCGCCGGCCGATCCTGCTCGAACAGGCCCCCGAGCTGTGGCCGAGCGTCGATGTGTTCATCACCACGGTCAACGAGTCCCTGGAGATCGTCAAGGTCACGGTGTTCGCCGCCCAGGGGCTGGACTGGCCCGAGGACAAGCTCAGGGTCCACGTGCTGGACGACGGCCATCGCGAGGAGTTCCGCGAGTTCTGCCAGAGCGTCGGCGCCCACTACCTGACGCGCGACAACAACCTGCACGCCAAGGCCGGCAACTTCAACGCGGCGCTCAGGGTCACCCACGGCGAATACATCGCCGCCTTCGACGCCGACCACGTGCCCTCGCGCTCCTTCCTGCAGATCGCCATGGGCTGGTTTCTCAAGGACCCCAAGCTGGCGATGCTGCAGACTCCGCACTGCTTCTTCTCGCCCGACCCCTTCGAGAAGAACCTCGACACGTGGCACACGGTACCCAACGAAGGCGAGCTGTTCTACGGCCTGGTCCAGGACGGCAATGACCTGTGGAACGCCGCGATGTTCTGCGGCTCCTGCGCGCTGATGCGTCGCGCGCCGCTGGAAGCCGTCGGGGGCATGGACGAAACCACCCTGACCGAAGACGCCCACACCTCGCTCAAGCTCAACCGCGCCGGCTACAACACCGCCTACCTGGCCCTGCCCCAGGCAGCCGGCATGGCCACCGAGAACCTGGCGCGACACATCAACCAGCGCGTTCGCTGGGCACGCGGCATGACCCAGATATTCCGTACCGACAACCCCATGCTCGGCCGCGGGCTGACCCTCGGCCAACGCGTCTGCTACACCAACGCCATGCTGCACTTCTTCTACGGCTTCCCGCGCATGGTGTTCCTCACCGCGCCGCTGGCCTACCTGATCTTCGGCGCGCAGATCTTCCATGCTGCCCCGCTGATGGTCGCCGCCTACGCTTTTCCGCACCTGCTGCTGGCGAACCTGACCAACTCGCGGATCCAGGGGCGGTTCCGCCACTCCTACTGGAACGAGGTCTACGAGACGGTACTGGCCTGGTACATCCTGCCGCCGGTGCTGATGGCGATGATCCGGCCGCGCTCCGGGCACTTCAACGTCACCGACAAGGGTGGCGACCTGCACCCGGAGTTCTTCGACTGGAAGATGGCCCGCCCCTATATCGTGCTGCTGCTCCTGAACATCGCCGGCGTCCTGTTCGGGATCTACGACTACCTCGGTGCCGACGACACCACCGATATCACCGTGCTGCTCAACCAGCTGTGGGCGCTGTACAACGTGATGGTCACCAGTGCCGCCCTGGCGGTCGCCAGCGAAAGCCGGCAGATCCGCAGCGAGCCCAGGGTCGAGGCGCAACTGCCGGTCAGCCTGCAACGGGCTGACGGCCAGCTGCTGCAGAGCATCACCGAGGATTTCTCTCAGCATGGCCTGGGCCTGCGGCTCGCAGAGGGCCAGTCGATCACGCGCGGCGAACGCCTGCGGGTCTCGCTGTTCCGCCATGAACAACGCTACGACTTCGACGGCACCGTGGTGTCCAGCCAGGGCCGCAACATCGGCATCCAATTCGACCCGATGACCTTGCGCCAGCAAAGCGACCTGGTCCACCTGACCTTCGCCCGCGCCGACACCTGGGCCATGAACTGGGGCACCGGCAAGCCGGATTCGCCACTGGCGGCCCTGCGTGAAGTCAGTGCCATCGGGCTGCACGGCATCGCCGAACTGCTCAAGGCCACCGTGCGCCTGCTGACCACGCTGCCTTTCGCCCGCCGCACCTCCCCTCCCTCCGCCCCGGACACGCCATGACCACGACCTCCTCCGTTGGCAGCGCGGAACGCTGCATCCGTTATGCCCTGGCACTGCTGGCCTGCTGCAGCCTATTCCCCGGCACCGGCAGGGCGCTGCCGCAAACCGAGGTCCATGGCGGCGTGGCGACCACCACCGCCAGCAGCCCCCAGCCCCAGGCTGACCCCGGCAACAGCTACAGCCTGACCTTCAAGCAGCTCGGGCGCCGCGACCCGATGTACCTCAGGGGCGTCGAATCCACCGACAGCGCCGACTTCGGCATCCGCGCCGACCAGGTCGTCACCGGGGTGCAACTGGTGCTGCGCTTCAGCTATTCGCCCTCCATGCTGACCGACCTGTCGCAGCTCAACGTGCTGGTCAACGACAAGGTCGCCGCCAGCCTGCCGTTGCCGAAGGAGGAGGCCGGCAAGGACCTGGAGAAAGTGATCGAGATTCCGGCGCGGCTGATCACCGACTTCAACCGGCTCGACCTGCAACTGATCGGCCACTACACCATGCAGTGCGAAGACCCGCTGCATTCGAGCCTGTGGGCCAGGGTCAGCAATGACAGCCAGTTGAACATCCGGTATTCGCCCATCGCCCTGAAGAACGACCTGGCGTTGCTGCCGACACCGTTTTTCGATCGCCACGATGCCCGACCATTGAAGCTGCCATTCGTCTTCGACACGGCCCCCGGCCTGGCCAAGCTGGAAGCGGCCGCCGCACTGTCGTCGAAGTTCGGTGCACTGGCCAGCTACCGCACCGCGACCTTCCCCGCCAGCGTCGGCCAACTGCCGGCCAAGGGCAATGCCATCGTCCTGGTGACCCGCCGCGAGGCCCTGCCGCTGGGCGAACTGTCGGGCAACCCGGCCACCGGACCGAGCGTGACCATGATGGCCAACCCCAACGATCCCTACGGCAAGCTGCTGGTGATCAGCGGGCGCAACGATGCCGAACTGAAGATCGCCGCCCTCGCCGTCGCCCTGGGCAGCAAGGCGATGTCCGGGGCGACCGCGCTGATCGATCGGCTGGAGCCGGTGCCGCTGCGACGGCCCTACGATGCGCCCAACTGGCTGCCGGCCGATCGCCCGGTCCAGTTCGGCGAGCTGGTGGACGCCCAGCAACTGCACGTATCCGGCTACAACCCGCGGGAGATCATCGTGCCGCTGCGCCTGCCGCCAGACCTGTTCGAGTGGCGCAACCGCGGCGTCCCCCTGCACCTCAAGTATCGCTACACACCCCAGCAGTTCTCGACCAACTCGGCTCTGCTGGTCCACCTCAACAACCGCCTGATCCGCCTGATGCAACTGCCCTCGGTGCCCAACCTGAATGGCGAACCGCAGTGGCTGGAATGGCTCAAGACCGATGACAGCCTGCCCCGCGAAGCGAGCATGTTCCTGCCGCTGGACATTTCCACCTTCAAGGCCCAGCTGCAACTGCGCTACATGTACGACTACGTCAAGCAGGGCGAATGTCGTGACGTCATCGTCGAGGACATGCGCGGCCAGATCGAGCCGGACTCGACCCTCGACCTCAGCGGCCTCGATCACTACACACCGATGCCCGACCTGGCCAAGTTCCGCGACAGCGGCTTCCCCTTCACCCGGCTCGCCGACCTTTCGGAAACCGCCGTGGTCATGCCCGACACCAGCGGTCCGGAAGTGCTGAGCGCCTACCTGACGGTATTCGGCCGCTTCGGCGACTCCACCGGCTACCCGACCACGGGGGTGCAGGTGATCCCCGCCCGCGAAATCGACACAGTCAGCGACAAGGATCTGCTGGTGCTGGCCGCCGCCGGCGACCAGCCGTTGCTCAAGCGCTGGGCCGAAGCGCTGCCGGCGCGTAGCGAAAGCAGCCACCACTTTTTCGACCTGAGCGACCTGGCCCTGCGTATCCACGACTGGTTCAGCCCCGACACCGAGGCGGCGGTGCGCAAGACCCGCTCCGCCCTGGCCTGGTCAGGCAGCGGCACGCCCTACCTGGCCGGTTTCGAGTCGCCACTGAGAAACGGGCGCAGCGTGGTGGTGATCGCCAGCAGCGAACCGGCCCGACTGGAAGAGGTGACCGCGGCGATGATCGGCGGCGACGACTACAAGGACCAGATCCAGGGCCGCCTGGCGGTGGTCCAGGACAAGCAGGTCACCAGCCTGACCGCCGACCAGCCGTACTACGTTGGCCACCTGGGTTGGTTCCGCCATCTGCAACTGCTGCTGTCGCGGCATGTCGGCTGGTTGCTGTTCAGCGTGCTGCTCGGTTTCGCCCTGCTCTGCGCGCTGATCTTCCTGGGGCTGCGGGCCCAGGCCAGGCGGCGGTTGTCATGAGCCGGCTGGCGAGGTGCACGAGCCTGTGCCGCAGCCTGCCGCTGGCACTGCTGTTCACCCTGGCGAGCGCCGCGGTCCGGGCCGATGAACCGCAGGCGCAACTGATCGAACAGGGTCGCTACTGGCAGGCCCAGCACAACCCCGACCGGGCCATGGATGCCTGGAGCAAACTGTTGCTGCTCGCCCCCGAGCAGCCCGAAGCGCTCTACGGCCTGGGCCTGGGCAATGTGCAACTCAAGCGCCCGGACGAGGCGCGCAAGTACCTCGCGCGCCTGCAGGCCCTGGTACCGCCGCCACGCCAGGCGCAACAACTGGAGCAGGACATCGCCCTGGGCAACGAGGAACAGGCGCAGTGGCTGGCGCGGGCGCGAAAACTGGTCGACGGCAACCAGTACGACGACGCGGTGAAGGTCTACCGGCAACTGTTCAATGGCCGCCAGCCGCAAGGCGACCTGGCCCGCGAGTTCTACTTCCTGCTGGGCTACACCCGTGGCGGCGAACAGGAAGCCCGCAACGGGCTCGAACGGCTGCTGCGCGAACACCCCGACGACCGCGCCGCGGCACTGTTCCTGGCCAAGCACATGGTGCGCAACCTCGATACCCGTGCCGAGGGCATTCGCCGCCTGGCCGTGCTGGCCCGGGACAGGGAGGTCGGCAGCGATGCCAACGAGACCTGGCGCTTCGCGCTGACCTGGATCGGCCCGCCGGCACCGGCGCAGGTGCCGCTGTTCGAGCAGTTCCTCGCCGCCCACCCGGACGACAAGGAAATCCGCGAGCTGATGAACAAGGGCAAGGCCCTCACCCGCAGTAACACCAGCACCGCGAAAGCGGCGGCCTGGCGCCGCGACCCACAGGACGCCCGCGGCCTGCAGGCCCTGGAGGCCGGCGACCTGGCCGCCGCCGAGCAGGCGTTCCAGGCGCGTCTCCGGGAAAAGCCCGACGACCCCGACGCACTGGGCGGCCTGGGCATCGTGCGGCAGAAGCAGGAGCGCCTGGACGAAGCCGAGGACCTGCTGGTGCGGGCCACTCGCCAGCCAGCCGGACATCCCTGGCGCCAGGCACTGGACAATGTGCGCTACTGGCGGCTGATGGCCGGCGCGACCGCCGCCAGCAAGGCCGGACGCCAGGACCAGGCCCGCAAGTTGATCGAACAGGCCGCCAGCGGCAATCCCGGACAACCGGCCAGCCAGGTCGCACTGGCCAACCTGCTGGCACAGGAAGGGCAATTGGCGAAGGCCGAGGCCGCCTACCGGCGCATCCTCGCCAGCCATCGCGACGACCCCCAGGCCCTGGATGGCCTGGTCGGCGTCCTGGCGCAGCAGGGCAAGGCCGACGAAGCGCTGCAACTGATCGATGGGCTGTCGCCTACGGCCCGGGCCCGGCTGAATTCCGAGGTGTCCATGCGTTCGCTGCGCGCCACCCAGGTGGCCCGGGTGGCCGAACAGCGCGGCGACCTCAAGGCCGCCGAACAAGCCTACCGGCAGGCGCTGGCGGACGACCCCGGCAATGCCTGGACGCGCTTCGCCCTGGCGCGGATCTATCTCGGCCAGGGTCGTACCCAGGCCGCCCGGGACCAGATCAATGACCTGCTCAAGCGCCACCCCGACCAGCCCGACGCCCTCTACACCCGTACCCTGCTGGCGGCGCAACTGGGCGAGTGGCAGGACGCCCAGGCCAGCCTTGCGCGTATCCCGCCGGCCCGCCGCAGCCGCGAGATGGACGAGTTGGGCAAGGAGATCGCCCTGCACGTGCAGACCGAAGCCGCCGTCGCCAACCTGCGTCGCGGCCAGCGCCGCGAAGCCCAGGCACTGCTCGCCCGCAGCCAGGCCCTGACCGAAGGCAAGCCCGAGCGCGCAGCGATCCTGGCCTCGGCCTACATCGACGCCGGCCAGCCGCAACAGGGTGTGGCACTGATGCGCGACCTGGTGGAGCGCTCGCCCAGCCCCGCCAGCCAACTGCAACTGCTTCATGCCGACATCCTGTTCAAGGCCGAGCAGGACAACGACGCCGCCGACATCCTGCGCAGCCTGCAGGGCGTGCGCCTGAACGACAGCGACCGCCGCCACTACGCCGCGCTGGTGAAGCTGTACCGGATCAAACAGGCCGACCAGTTGCGCGAGAAAGGCAACCTGGCCTCCGCCTACGACATGCTCAAGCCGATCCTGCGCCAGTCGCCCCGCGATCCCCAGGCGAACGCCGCCCTGGCGCGGCTGTACAGCGCCAGCGGTAACAACGCCAAGGCCATGGCGCTGTACAAGCCGCTGCTGGAGAACGACCCGCGCAATGCCGACCTGCAACTGAGCGTCGCCAGCCTCGCGGCCCAGGCCCACGACCATGCGCGGGCCGAAAAGGCCCTCAAGACCGCCCTGGTGCTCAAGCCCGGCGTGCCCAGGGTGCTGACCAGCGCCGCCGCCACCTATCGCGCCATGGGCAGGAGTGCCGAAGCAGCCGACCTGCTGCGCCAGGCCGTGGCCATCGAGGGCAGCCAGCGGCGCGCCAACCCGACGCTCGACCGCGCGGACAGCGACGGCGACAACCCCTTCCTCGACCTGCCCGGCCAACCGCGCCGGATCGCCGCTCGCGGTGAAGATCCCTTGCGCTCCGGCAATGAGTCGGCCGATACCATGCCGCCCGATCCGGCCTTCGCCTCGGCGTTCCAAGGCAGCGCTGACAGCCTGTTCGACAGCGGCCAGGACGACGAACCGGCACCGCTCGGCAACCCCTTCGCCGCTGGCCACCGTTCGGGCGAAACCGCACGGCAGGACCTCAGCCCGGCACAACTGGCGCTGAACGAAATTCTCCGGGAGCGTAGCGGCCAGATCGCCCAGGGCCTGAGCGTGCGCAGCAACAACAATGAGGCCGGGCTGAGCAAGCTGACCGACGTCGAAGCGCCATTCGAAGCCAACCTGCCGGCCGGCGACAACCGGGTCGCGCTGCGGGTGACGCCGGTCTCGCTGCACGCCGGCAGCGCCCACGACTACAGTCTCAGCCGCTTCGGCAGCGGCCTGCCCAGCGGCTCCCCCGGCTCGCAACAGGCCAACGGCGTCGGGCTGGCGGTCGCTGTGGAAAGCCCACCGCACGGGATCAAGGCGGACATCGGCGTCAGCCCGGTGGGCTTCACCTACAACACCGTGATCGGCGGCATCAGCCTCGAACAGCCGTTGGTGTCCAGCCCGAACATGCACTACAGCATCGCCCTGTCGCGGCGTCCGGTCACCGACAGCCTGGCTTCCTTCGCCGGCACCCGGGACCGGCGCACCGGCATCCGCTGGGGCGGCGTAACGGCCAACGGCGGGCGGGCGCTGCTGGGCTACGACGACCAGGAAGTCGGCCTGTACGGCTACGGTGCCCTGCACAGGCTGGTCGGCAACAACGTCGAGGACAACACTCGCGCAGAACTCGGCGGCGGCATCTACTGGTACCTGGACAACCAGCCTGACGAGAAACTGACCGTGGGCCTGAGCGCCATGGCGCTGGCCTATGAAAACAACCAGGGTTTCTTCACCTACGGCCACGGCGGCTATTTCAGCCCGCAGACGTTCTTCTCGGTGGCGGTGCCGGTGAGCTGGTCACAGCGCTCCGAGCGCTTCAGCTACCGGCTCAATGGCGCGCTGGGGGTGCAGTACATCAACCAGAAAGGTGCCGACTACTTTCCCGGACACAGCGCCGAACAGGCCGCCAACAACCTCACCTATCCCGGCAAAAGCAGCACCGGGGTCGGCTATAACCTGAACGCGGCGGGTGAATACCGGCTCGGTTCGAACCTGCTGCTGGGCGGCGAACTGGGTGTGGACAACGCCCAGGACTATCGCGAGGTCACCGCCTCGCTGTACCTGCGCTACCTGTTCGAGAAGATCAGCGGGCCGATGGCCCTGCCGGTCAGCCCGTACCGTTCGCCCTACTCCAACTGACTTGCGGGAGCATGCAGCATGGCCACTTCATCGGTTCTGGCGGGCCTGAGCGTCCTGATCATCGGCGACAGCCACCTGGCGACCCCCGACTTCCTGCTCAACCCGCTGCACGATGCCCTCAGCCGCCAGGGCGCCCAGGTTCATTCCGTAGGCATCTGCGGCGCCAGCGCCGGCGACTGGCTCAAGGCCACCGCCAGCCCCTGCGGCGGCGCCGAACGCCGCGGCAGCGCCGCGGCCACGGTGCTGGAGAACGCGACGACACGCCCGATCGGCCAACTGCTGGACAGCGACAAACCCGACATCACCGTCATCGTCATGGGCGACACCATGGCCAGCTACGACAAGCCGAGCTTCCCCAAGGCCTGGATCTGGCAGCAGACCAACAGCCTGGTCAAGGCCCTCGCCGCCCACCAGAGCCCGTGCGTCTGGGTCGGACCGAGCTGGGGCAGCGAGGGCGGCAAGTACGGCAAGACCTACGAACGGGTGCGGACGATGTCGAACTTCCTGAGCAAGAGCGTCGCCCCCTGCCGCTACATCGATTCACTGCAATTCTCCGCCAAGGGCCAATGGGCGACCATCGACGGCCAGCACCTGACCCTCACCGGCTACAAGGCCTGGAGCGACGCCATCGTCAAGGCGTTGCTACAGACGCCGCTGCCGCGCCTGCCAGGCCACTGACCCCTTACGGCAGACACCGGGACGGAGAAAAAATCATCCGCCTCGCTCCAGTATCGGCACAGACGTCGGACATGCTCGCGACTATTCTTGGTATCTCACGGTCAGACAGGGACTACTGACCGACCGAACAGGAGCCCGCATGCCCGTCGCCTCTCTCAATCAGGATCACTGGCTGGACCTCAACGAACTGCTGCGCGAACTGGTCAGCCAGGGTTTCATCAGCCAGGACTCGGCCGAACACGCCATGACCACCCGGCGCAACTCGCAGAACAGCCAGTTGCATCCACTGGAATTCATCGCCAGCCAGCACTTGCCGGACCTGAGCCGCCCCGGCAAGCCGCTGGACCTGGAAAACCTGACCCTGTGGCTGGCCCAGCAGGCCGGCCAACCCTATCTGCGCATCGATCCGCTGAAGATCGACGTCGCCGCGATCATGCCGCTGATGTCCTACGCCTTCGCTCAACGCCACAAGATTCTCGCCGTGGCGGTCGATCACGACGGCGTCACCGTCGCCAGCGCCCAGCCGCATGTGCGCAGCTGGGAGGCCGACCTCAGCCATGTGCTCAAGCTGCCGATCCGGCGGGTGGTGGCCAACCCGGTGGATATCCAGCGCTACACCGTGGAGTTCTTCCGCCTGGCCAAGTCGGTCAGCGGCGCCAGCACGGTCGACCAGAAAGGCCACAATCTGGGCAACTTCGAACAACTGCTCAACCTCGGCGCCAGCGACCAGGAGCCGGACGCCAACGACGCGCACATCGTCAACATCGTCGACTGGCTGTTCCAGTACGCCTTCCAGCAGCGCGCCAGCGATATCCACATCGAGCCGCGGCGGGAACAGGGCACCGTGCGCTTTCGCATCGACGGCGTGCTGCACAACGTCTACCAGTTCCCGCCCCAGGTGACCATGGCGATCGTCAGCCGGCTCAAGAGCCTGGGCCGGATGAACGTCGCGGAAAAGCGCAAACCCCAGGATGGCCGGGTCAAGACCAAGACCCCGGACGGCGGCGAAGTCGAACTGCGCCTGTCGACCCTGCCGACCGCGTTCGACGAGAAGATGGTGATGCGGATCTTCGACCCGGAGGTATTGCTCAAGGACTTCGACCAGCTCGGGTTCTGCGCCGATGACCTGCGCCGCTGGCAGGACATGACCCGTCAGCCCAACGGCATCATCCTGGTCACCGGCCCCACCGGCTCGGGCAAGACCACCACGCTGTACACCACCCTGAAAAAGCTGGCGACTTCCGAGGTCAACCTCTGCACCATCGAGGACCCGATCGAGATGGTCGAGCCGGCCTTCAACCAGATGCAGGTCCAGCACAATATCGACCTGACCTTCGCCAGCGGCGTGCGCGCGCTGATGCGCCAGGATCCGGACATCATCATGATCGGCGAGATCCGCGACCTGGAGACCGCCGAGATGGCGATCCAGGCGGCGCTGACCGGCCACCTGGTGCTATCGACCCTGCACACCAACGACGCGCCGAGCGCGATCAGCCGCCTGCTCGAACTGGGTGTGCCGCACTACCTGATCAAGGCCACCGTGCTCGGGGTCATGGCCCAGCGCCTGGTACGTACCCTGTGTCCGCACTGCAAGGCACCGCATGAGCTGTCGGAAGAGGATTGGCAGACCCTCACCCGCCCCTGGCAGGCGCCCCTGCCCAGCGGCGCGCAACAGGCGATCGGTTGCCTGGAATGTCGCGACACCGGCTACCGAGGACGCGCCGGGGTCTACGAGATCATGCTGCTCAGCGACAGCATCAAGGCACTGATCCATACCGACACCGATCTGCTGGCGGTGCGCCGTCAGGCGTTCAAGGAAGGTATGCGCAGCCTGCGCCTGTCCGGCGCGCAGAAAGTCGCGGCCGGGTTGACCACCATCGAGGAAGTGCTGCGCGTCACGCCCCAGAGCGAGCAGCGTTGAGCGCGGGGCGACTCATTTATCCGGGGTGACGACGAACCAGTCGATCACCCCGACCTCGCTGTTGGGCTTGATCGTCACCGGAGTGGCATCACCGCGCCGCTGCAGAATCGAACGGCCCTCGGCGACCTTCTCACCGGTGCGCTGGTTGAGCGCGTCCTGTCTGCCGGTCGGACTGAACAGCCAGGCGCCCCGTTCGTCGCCACGCACCCGGGTGCCCCGCGGATAAAGCCACTCGCCCAGCGTAACGGGCCGGGCCAGTTGCCCTTCCCAGCTGTCGATGTGTCGCTGGCCGTCCAGGTACAGGCGCAGCGCGGACAGGTGCAAGCCGTCGAGGGCGATCTCCAGGTTGTCGGCGTCCTCGGCCCGCAGCATCCAGCGCCGCCCCTCGCGACTCAGGATCGTGCCCGCCGGCCAAGTCACGCCGGCCACGTTCACATCGGGGACCAGGGTGCACTCCTTGAAGTGCCACTGGCTCGGCCGGTAGGTGTCCTGATTCTCGCGCGTGAAACCGACCAAGGCAGCCGCGGCACAGGACCAGCCCTGCACGACCTGATCGTGTACCAGGCGCACGCCGGATTGGTTGTAGATCGGTGAAAACTCGATCGCCGATACCGGCATTCCCTGGATATCCACAGGCGTTGCCAACTCGATCGACTTCAGGCTTTGCAGGCCATGAGGCTGGGGCTTGCCCTGCCAGTCCTCGGGGTCGAGTGTACCGAGATGGGCCTGGCTGCCCGCCGGGAGGCTCAGCTCCCCCAACTGCAACTCGGCATCAAGCCGCGGGTTCAGCGCCTGGCGTTTGGCCTCTGACTCGGCATCGATGCGCTGGAACTCACGCCACATCGCCCCACCGAGCCCGGCGAAGACCAGGCCCACGACGACCAGGCAGCCATAACGCCAGGGATTGCGTCGCAGATGTCGGCGCGTGCGCGCGAACAGCAGGGCCACCAGCACCCACAGCAGTCCGATCAGGCCGACCACGGCCAGTGCGGACAGCAGGAAAATGAACAGAATGACGGACGGATCGGGACCGAAGATCATCGCAATCGGGTGCTCGCGGCAGGGTAGATGGCCCGCACCTTAGCACGGACAGCGTCATACAGGCTCGGACACAAACGACACACTTGTTCCAGGGCCAGAGCCGCTACAATCAGCTGATTATCGGTACCTCGGCAATCACTTGAACAGGGAGTCTTCATGCAAATCGGCAGCGTTCTTCTGCTCTTCGTCGGCCTGGCCATCGCCATTGTCTTCATGGGCTTCAAGGTCGTGCCCCAGGGCTACCAATGGACGGTGGAGCGCTTCGGCCGCTACACCACCACCCTCAAGCCGGGCCTGAACATCATCGTCCCGGTCATGGACCGCATCGGGCGCAAGATCAACGTGATGGAAAGCGTGCTGGACATCCCGCCGCAGGAAGTCATCACCTCCGACAACGCCACGGTACAGATCGACGCCGTGTGCTTCTTCCAGGTGGTCAACACCGCCCAGGCCGCGTACGAGGTGAATAACCTCGAACACGCCATCCGCAACCTGCTGCAGACCAACATCCGCACCGTGCTCGGCTCCATGGAACTCGATGCCATGCTCGGCCAGCGCGACACCATCAACGAACGCCTGCTGCGCACCGTCGATGAAGCCACCGCGCCATGGGGGATCAAGATCACCCGGATCGAGATCAAGGACATCAGCCCGCCCGCCGACCTGATGGCGGCGATGTCCGGGCAGATGAAGGCCGAGCGGGTCAAGCGGGCGCAGATCCTCGAAGCCGAAGGCCTGCGCGCCTCGGCGATCCTCACCGCCGAGGGCAAGAAGCAGGCGCAGATCCTCGAGGCCGAGGGCAACCGCCAGGCCGCCTTCCTCGAAGCCGAGGCCCGCGAGCGGCAGGCCGAGGCGGAAGCCCGCGCCACCCAGGTGGTGTCCGAGGCGATCGCCAATGGCAACGTCCAGGCGGTCAACTACTTCGTTGCACAGAAGTACGTAGAGACCCTGGGCCAGTTGGCCTCGGCCAACAACAGCAAGGTGATCCTGATGCCGCTGGAAGCCAGCCAGGTCATCGGCGCGGTCGGCGGCATCGGCGAGATCGTCAAGGCCACCTTCGACGGCAAGAAGACCTGAGGCAAGCGCGATGTGGGAATTCCTGCAACATCTGTCCTTCTGGGACTGGCTGGCCCTCGGCACCCTGCTGCTGATCCTCGAAGTGTTCGGCGCCGGCGGCTACCTGCTGTGGGTCGGCATCGCCGCCGCGGTGGTCGGCGTGCTGACCTTCGTCATTCCCGGCCTGCCCTGGACCCTGCAGTTCCTGCTGTTCGGCCTGCTCTCGGTGCTGACCGCGGTGTTCTGGTGGAAGCGCCAGCGCGCCGCCAGCGTCGCCAGCGATCAGCCGGGGCTGAACGAACGTGGCCATGATCTGATCGGCAAGACCTTTGCGGTGCATTCGGCCATCAGCGGCGGGCGTGGCAAGATCAAGGTCGGCGACGGCGTCTGGCTGGTCACCGGACCGGATGCCGAGGTCGGCACGCGGGTGCGGGTGGTCGCGCAGAACGGCACGGTGCTGCAGGTCGAGACACTTGAATGAGGGCAATGGAACTCCGTATGGGCGGGAACGATCCAACACTGCATATCACCCCCAGCGGAGTAACCATCATGCGTCTCAAATATGCTGTCGCCACCGTGGCACTGCTGTCCCTTCCCATTGGCTCGGCCATGGCCGACGGTTTCTGGCGCAACGTCATTTCGTCCGGGGCCACCACCGGCTCGACCTACCTGACCTTCAAGGACCACAAGCTGGTCGTCGCCGCCCAGGATGACGCCGGCAGCTTCGTCGCCAGCAACGGCGCGATCCGCGGTCCGTACCTGGAAGCGGCCATGCAGAAAGTGCGTGCCGACAATCCGGACCTGAAGGCCAGCGACATGGAACTGGCCAATGCGATTCTGGCGAAGAACGCCCTGGCTGAAGAGTGATCGACAGCAGGTTGAGCCGATGAAAAACGCCGACGGCCAGTCGGCGTTTTTCATCATCCCACGGCCCATTCAGCGATAGTCATCCAGCGGCACGCAGGCACAGAACAGGTTGCGGTCACCGTAGACATTGTCCACCCGGTTCACCGTCGGCCAGTACTTGTGAGACCGGGTGTGCGCCGTGGGCACGACGGCCCGGGCAATCGTATAGGGCCGCTCCCAGGCCTCGGTGATGTCCGCCAGGGTGTGCGGCGCCCGCTTGAGCGGGTTGTCCTCGGCCGGCCAATGTCCGCTCTGCACCTCGGCAATTTCCGCGCGGATACTCAACATGGCCTCGACGAACCGGTCCAGTTCGACCTTGGACTCGCTCTCGGTCGGCTCGACCATCAGCGTGCCCGGCACCGGGAACGACATGGTCGGAGCATGGAAGCCGTAGTCCATCAGGCGCTTGGCCACGTCCTCCTCGGTGATCCCGGTCTGCGCCTTGAGCGGGCGCAGGTCGAGGATGCACTCATGGGCGACCCGGCCATTGCGCCCGCTGTAGAGCACCGGGAACGCGCCGCCGAGTCGCTGCGCCAGGTAGTTCGCGGCCAGGATCGCCACTTCGCTGGCATCGGCCAGTTGCGGCCCCATCATTGCGATGTACATCCAACTGATCGGCAGGATGCTCGCACTGCCCCAGGGCGCGGCGCTGACCGCGCCGTTCAGCGGCGACGGACCGTCGATGGGCACCACCGGGTGATTGGCGACGAACGGTGCCAGATGTGCGCGCACGCCGATGGGCCCCATGCCCGGTCCGCCGCCGCCGTGGGGGATGCAGAAGGTCTTGTGCAGGTTCATGTGCGAGACGTCGGCGCCGATGTCGGCCGGCCGCGCCAGGCCGACCTGGGCATTGAGATTGGCACCGTCCATGTACACCTGCCCGCCGTGGCTGTGGATAACTTCACAGATCTCGCGAATGCCCTCCTCGTAGACGCCATGGGTCGAGGGGTACGTCGCCATCAGGCAGGACAGCCTGTCACCCGCCTCCCGGGCCTTGGCCTTGAGGTCCTCCAGTTCGACGTTGCCGGCCTCGTCGCACTCGACGATCACCACCTGCATGCCGGCCATCTGCGCCGAAGCCGGATTGGTGCCATGGGCCGAGGCCGGAATCAGACAGATGTTGCGCTCGCCCTGCTGGCGGCTCTCATGGTATTTGCGGATCGCCAGCAGCCCGGCGTATTCGCCCTGGGCTCCGGAGTTGGGCTGCATGCAGACTGCATCGAAACCGGTGATCGCGCAGAGCCAGTGCTCCAGTTCGGCGATCATCGCCGTGTAGCCCACGGCCTGTTCGCGCGGGACGAACGGATGCAGGTTGGCGAATTCCGGCCAGGTGATGGGGATCATCTCGCTGCTTGCATTGAGCTTCATGGTGCAGGAACCGAGCGGGATCATCGACTGGTTGAGGGCCAGGTCCTTGTTCTCCAACTGCTTGAGGTAGCGCAGCATCTCGGTTTCGCTGTGATGGCTGTTGAACACCGGATGCATCAGGTAGGTGGAGGTGCGCCGCAGCCCCTCCGGGATGCCATCGTCGAGGTCTTCGGCGTCCAGCTCGGCCACGTCCAGCCCATGATCGACTCCCAGGAAGATATTCAGCAGCCGCGCCACCGTGCTTTCGTCGCTGGTTTCGTCGAGGCTCAGGCCCAACTGGCCGCGCCCGAGAATTCGCAGGTTGATCCGCGCCGCCCGGGCGCTTTCGAGAATCGCCGTCTGGCTGCCGCCGACATCGAGGGTCAGGGTGTCGAAGAAATGTCGATTGAGCCGGACGATGCCTTTGCGCTCCAGGCCGCTGGCGAGGATGCAGGTCAGTCGATGAACCCGCTGGGCAATGCGCCGCAGGCCCTCGGGGCCATGGTAGACCGCGTAGAAACCGGCGATGTTGGCCAGCAGCACCTGGGCCGTGCAGATGTTCGAGTTGGCCTTCTCCCGACGGATATGCTGCTCGCGGGTCTGTAGCGCCATGCGCAGCGCCTGGTTGCCGCGGGCATCGCGGGAGACACCGATGATGCGCCCGGGAATCGCCCGCTTGTACTCGTCGCGGGTGGCGAAATACGCCGCATGCGGCCCGCCGTAGCCCATCGGCACGCCAAAGCGCTGGGACGAACCGAACACCACGTCGGCGCCCAGTTCGCCGGGGGGCGTCAGCAGCAGCAGGCTCAGCAGGTCGGCCGCCACGCAGGCCAGCGCCTGCTGGGCATGCAACTGCTCGATCAACGGCCGCAGGTCGCGGACCTCGCCATGGGTATCCGGATACTGCAACAAGGCCCCGAACACCTGGTGCTGGCTCAAGTTATCCACAGGGCCGACCAGCAATTCGAAACCAAAGCCCTCGGCGCGGGTGCGCACCACGGAAAGGGTCTGTGGATGACAGTGCTCGTCGACGAAGAACAGGTTGCTTTTCGACTTCGCCACCCGCCGCGCCAGGGCCATGGCCTCGGCCGCGGCGGTGGCTTCGTCGAGCAGCGAGGCGTTGGCCAGCTCCAGGCCGGTCAGGTCGATGGTCATCTGCTGGAAGTTGAGCAGGGCTTCCAGCCGCCCCTGGGCGATTTCCGGTTGATAGGGCGTGTAGGCGGTGTACCAGCCAGGATTTTCCAGTACGTTGCGCAGGATCACCGTCGGCGTCAGGGTGCCGTGGTAGCCCATGCCGATCAGGCTGGTCCAGAGCTGGTTCTGCTCGGCGTAGCCACGCAGCCGGCTCAACGCCGCCTGTTCGTCGAGGGCCGCCGGCAGGTCAAGCGCACGGTTCAGGCGAATGGCCGGCGGCACCGTCTGTTCGATCAGTTCGACACGGCTCGCCAGCCCGAGGGCAGCGAGCATCGCCTGTTGCTCGGTGGCATCCGGCCCCAGGTGACGGCGCAGAAAGGCCTGGGAATCTCGCAACTGGCTCAGGGACGGCAACTGGGACATTGGAGCTCTCTCCTGGCGGCGCGCGTCGAGGCAACACGGGCGAGCACCGCGTTTCGAAGACTGTGCAAGCAGCATAGCAGTCCGTTCCCCCGATCGCCGCACTGCATCCGTTCAGCGTCAGGACAGCAAAAAGCACCGAAATTTCACATCAAATCAGTATCATCGATGGCATCGCGGCATTGCTGTCTACTCTCTATCGCCTGTGGATCATTTCCCGCCCTCTAAACATCGGACGTCACGACCCCATGAGCCAACTCCCTTTCCTGCCTTTCTCCAAGCCCACCATCGACGAAGCGACCATCGCCTCGGTAGCCGACGTGCTGCGTTCCGGCTGGATCACCAGCGGTCCCAAGGTGGCGGCCTTTGAAGCCCAGTTGTCGGAATACTTCGGCGGACGCCCGGTACGCACCTTCAACTCCGGCACCTGCACGATGGAAATCGCCCTGCGGATCGCCGGCATCGGCCCGGGTGACGAAGTCATCACCACGCCGATTTCCTGGGTCGCCACCGCCAACGTGATCATCGAAGTCGGCGCCACCCCGGTGTTCGCCGATATCGACCCGGTGACCCGCAACATCGACCTGGACAAGCTCGAAGCCGCCATCACCGCGCGTACCAAGGCGATCATCCCGGTGTACCTGTCCGGCCTGCCGGTGGACATGGATCGCCTCTACGCCATCGCGAAGAAACACAACCTGCGCATCGTCGAAGACGCCGCCCAGGCCCTGGGTTCGGAGTGGAAAGGCCGGAAGATCGGCGCCCTCGGCGACTTCGTCTCGTTCAGCTTCCAGGCGAACAAGAACATCACCTCTTCCGAAGGCGGCTGCCTGGTGCTGAACAACGCCGAGGAAGCGCGCCTGGCGGAGAAGTACCGCCTGCAGGGCGTGACCCGCACCGGCCATGACGGGCTGGACGTGGATGTGCTGGGCGGCAAGTTCAACATGACCGACGTCGCCGCCGCCATCGGCCTGGGGCAATTCGCCCATATCGATGCGATCACCGCCCATCGCCGCGCGATGGCCCAGTACTACTTCGAATGCTTCGGCAGTGATTTCGAGGAGAAGTACGGCGCACAACTGCCGGTGAAGGACTTCACCCACAGCAACTGGCACATGTTCCAACTGGTGCTGCCTGAGCGCCAGGACGGTCGTCCGGCACGGGATACCTTCATGGAGGACATGAAGCAGCAGGGCATCGGCATCGGCTACCACTACCCGGCGATCCACCTGCTGAGCCTGTACCGCGCCCGCGGTTTCAAGGAAGGCATGTTCCCGATCGCCGAACGGGTCGGCCGCCTGATCGTCTCGTTGCCGATGTTCAACGTGATCACCCGGGCCGATGTCGAGCGCGCGGTGGCGGCGGTGAAGGCCGCACTCTCACGCTGAGAGCGAGGCGCCTGCCCGATTCGCGGGTAAACCACGCGCCTACGGGTTGTGTGATGTACGCAGAAAACGTGTACGACTCAATCCTGTAGGAGCGTGGCTTGCCCGCGAACCGGACGCCGAGTCACTCGCCGATCACGGCCTTGTAGCCAGCGGCGTCCAGCAGCTTGTCCAGCTCGGACTTGTCGCTCGGCTTGAGTTTGAAGATCCACGACGCGTAGGGTTCTTCGTTGAGCAGTTCCGGCGAATCGGCCAGTTCCTCGTTCACCGCGATCACCTCACCGGATACCGGCGCATAGATATCGGAAGCGGCCTTCACCGACTCCACCACACCTGCAGCATCGCCCGCCGCGAAAACCTTGCCGACTTCGGCCAGTTCGACGAACACCACATCCCCCAGCGCTTCCTGAGCGTGGTCGCTGATACCCACGGTCACGGTGCCATCGGCTTCCAGGCGGGCCCATTCATGACTTTCGGCATAACGCAGATCGGTAGGGATAGTGCTCATGTTTCAGTGTCCTCGAGAAAAAGTGTCAGCGGCCCATCCTGCGGGCCTGCCGGGATTTTGATCAGACCAGAGTCTTGCCATGCCGCACGAATGTCGGCCTTACCACGCGAACCGGGTACCATTTGCCGCGAATTTCAACTTCAGCGCGGTCGGCCGTAGCCACGGGGACACGCGCCAGGGCAATCGACTTGCTAAGCGTAGGAGAGAAACTACCACTGGTGATCTCTCCTTCGCCAACGTCGGCGATACGCACCACCTGGTGAGCACGCAGGACACCACGCTCCTCCAGCACCAGGCCGACCAGTTTGAGACTGGGCCCGGCAGCCTTCTCGGCCTCGAGGGCGGCGCGACCGACGAAGTCTCGGGTAGTCGGTTCCCAGGCGATGGTCCAGGCCATGTTGGCCGCCAGCGGCGAGACATTCAGGTCGATATCCTGGCCGTAGAGGTTCATCCCGGCTTCGAGCCGCAGGGTATCGCGGGCACCGAGGCCGATCGGCGAGATGCCGGCACCCACCAGGTCATTGAAGAATGCCGGGGCCTGCTGCGCCGGCAATACGATCTCCAGGCCATCCTCGCCGGTGTAGCCGGTGCGGGCAATGAACCAGTCGCCGTCGCTGCGGCCTTCGAAGGGCTTGAGTTGCTGGATCAGTTGGCCGCGGGACTGGCTCACCAGTTCGCTGATCCGGTGCCGGGCCTGCGGGCCCTGGATCGCCAGCATCGCCAACTCGGGACGCTCCAGCAGTTGGACATCGAAACCGCCGAGCCTGGCGTTCATCCACGCCAGGTCCTGGTCGCGGGTGGCCGCGTTGACCACCAGCCGGTAACCGGCATCCGTGCGGTAGACGATCATGTCGTCGACCACTCCGCCCTGCTCGGTGAGCATGGCGCTGTAGAGCGCGCGGCCCGGACTGTCGAGGCGCTCGACATCGTTGGCCAGCAGGTGTTGCAGCCAGGCCTTGGCCTGGCTGCCGGCGACATCGATCACTGTCATGTGCGAGACATCGAAAACCCCGCAGTCGCGACGCACCTGGTGGTGCTCCTCGACTTGCGAGCCGTAGTGCAGAGGCATATCCCAACCGCCAAAATCGACCATCTTCGCGCCGAGGGCGAGGTGCAGGTCATACAGAGGCGTGCGCTGTCCCATGGGTTTCTCCTTCCGGGCGTGGCGAAGGTGCGGGCAGGCGCCGGACTGGCTTGAGCCCTTTATGAATGGGGCCTTGAGCCGTGTTCCAACACCCGGTCTGTCAGACGGACCACACCGAATGCCGCGCATTGTAGCCGCAAGGGACCGACCTGGCACCTAAGCGATTTGCCTTGCCGAACGGCGGATCAGACCGATCACCGGCAACAGGCCGACCAGCACCAGGGTCAGGGCCGGCAACGAGGCCCGCGCCCACTCGCCCTCGCTGGTCATCTCGAAGACCCGCACCGCCAGCGTGTCCCAGCCGAACGGGCGCATCAGCAGGGTTGCGGGCATTTCCTTGAGCACATCGACGAACACCAGCAACGCGGCACTCAGGGTGCCCGGTAACAGCAGCGGCAGATACACTTTGAAAAACAGTCGCGGCCCGCCGACGCCCAGGCTGCGGGCCGCCTCCGGCAACGACGGGCGAATACGCTCCAGGCTGTTTTCCAGGGGCCCGTAGGCCACCGCGATGAAACGCACCAGGTACGCCAGCAGCAGGGCCGAGAGACTGCCCAGCAGCAGGGGCTTGCCGGCCCCGCCGAACCAGTTCGACAGCGGGATCACCAGTTCGCGGTCCAGATAGCTGAAGGCGAGCATGATCGACACCGCCAACACCGAGCCGGGCAGCGCATAACCGAGGTTGGCCAGGCTGACACCGCTGCGGATCACCCGGGTCGGCGCCTGGCGACGGGCGAAGGCCAGCAGCATCGCCACCGCCACGGTGAGCAGCGCGGCCATGCCACCCAGGTACAGGGTATGCAGGATCAGTCCGGTATAGCGCTCATCCAGGTCGAAGCGTCCACGCCGCCAGAACCATGCCAGCAATTGCAGCAGCGGCACGACGAAGGCGCAGGCGAACACCAGCAGGCACCAGCCGCTGGCGGCCCAGGCCTTGAGGCCGTGCAACCGATACAACGCACTGCCCCGGGGGCGCTCGTTGCCGGCGCGACTGGCGCCACGGGCCCGCCGCTCGCCATAGAGCACCAGCATCACCGCGAGCAGCAGCAGGCTGGCCAGCTGCGCGGCGCTGGACAGGCTGAAGAAGCCGTACCAGGTCTTGTAGATCGCGGTGGTGAAGGTGTCGAAGTTGAACACCGAGACCGCGCCGAAATCCGCCAGGGTCTCCATCAGCGCCAGCGCCACCCCGGCGCCGATGGCCGGCCGCGCCATGGGCAGGGCGACCCGCCAGAATGCCTGCCAGGGCGACTGGCCGAGAACCCGCGCCGCCTCCATCAGGCCCTTGCCCTGGGCCAGGAATGCGCTGCGTGCCAGCAGGTAGAGGTAGGGGTAGAACACCAGCACCAGAACCAGGATCACCCCGCCGGTGGAGCGCACCCGCGGCAGCCGCAGGCCGCTGCCGAAGACCTCGCGCAGCACGGTCTGCACAGGGCCGGAGAAGTCCAGCAGGCCAACGAAGACGAAAGCCAGGACATAGGCCGGGATGGCGAAGGGCAGCATCAGCGCCCAGTCGAGCCAGCGCCGACCGGGGAACTCGCAGAGGCTGGTGAGCCAGGCCAGGCTGACGCCCAGCAGGGTGACGCCGAGCCCGACGCCGACCACCAGGGTCAGGGTGTTGCCCAGCAGGCGTGGCATCTGGGTGTCCCAGAGGTGGGACCAGATCTGCATGTCGATCGACTGCCAGGACAGCAGCAGGACGCTCAGCGGCAACAGCACCAGGGCGGCGACGGCGAAGACCAGGGGGTACCAGCGGCGTTGGATGAGGTGGGCCAAGAGCGATCTCGAAACGAAAAAAAAGGCAGTCATCCTGACATTTGGATATCGGTGCCGAACGGTCATTTGTGGCGAGCGGGCTTGCCCGCGCTGGGGCGCGAAGCGGCCCTG
>NZ_AQOH01000072.1 GCF_000364705.1 Pseudomonas fuscovaginae SE-1
GGGCGCTCCGCGCCCCAGCGCGGGCAAGCCCGCTCGCCACAGGACTCGATCACCTTTCCTGCTCCTCGTGCGCTAAGATGCCTGGCCGGACGCGGCCGCATGCCGCCCGCAGGAGCCAACATGTCCCACCCGTTTGATACCCTCACCCCCGACCTGGTCCTAGACGCCGTGGAAAGCCTCGGCTTTCTCAGCGACGCCCGGGTCCTGGCACTCAACAGCTACGAAAACCGCGTCTACCAGATCGGCATCGAAGACAGCGAGCCGCTGATCGCCAAGTTCTATCGCCCACAGCGCTGGACCGACGCCGCGATCCTCGAGGAACACCGCTTCACCTTCGAACTCGCCGACTGCGAAGTGCCGGTGGTCGCCCCACTGCAGCACGACGGCGCAAGCCTGTTCGAACACCAGGGTTTCCGCTTCGCCCTGTTCCCACGGCGCGGCGGGCGGGCCCCGGAGCCGGGCAATCTCGATCAGCTCTACCGCCTGGGCCAACTGCTGGGCCGCCTGCATGCGGTCGGCGCCAGCCGCCCGTTCGAGCACCGTGAAGCCCTCGGCGTGCAGAACTTCGGCCATGACGCCCTGGCCACCCTGCTCGAAGGCAATTTCATTCCCGGCAGCCTGCTGCCGGCCTACGAGTCGGTGGCCCGTGACCTGCTCAAGCGGGTGGAACAGATCTATCGCGAAACCCCGCACCGCGACATCCGCCTGCACGGTGACTGCCACCCCGGCAACATGATGTGTCGCGACGAGGTGTTCCACATCGTCGATCTCGACGACTGCCGCATGGGCCCCGCTGTCCAGGACCTGTGGATGATGCTTGCCGGCGACCGCCAGGAATGCCTCGGTCAACTGTCGGAACTGATCGAGGGCTACAGCGAGTTCCACGACTTCGAGCCCCGCGAACTGGCGCTGATCGAACCGCTGCGCGCCCTGCGCCTGATGCACTACAGCGCCTGGCTGGCGCGGCGCTGGGATGACCCGGCGTTTCCACGCAGCTTTCCGTGGTTCGGCAGCGAACGCTACTGGGGCGACCAGGTCCTGGCGTTGCGCGAACAGCTTGCGGCGCTGAATGAAGAACCGCTGAAACTCTTCTGATCGACCTCCGGACAAGCAATCCGAGATTCCTGTGGGAGCGAGCCTGCTCGCGAACGTGGCGCATCAGCCGGCACCCTCGCTGAATGCCACGACGCTATCGCGGGCAAGCTCGCTCCCACGATGGAGCCGTGTTGGAGCACCACAACTCGATAAATCTCCTTACAATCGCTCCTCTGTCAGCAGCCCAAGCAAGGACTTTGCATGCAAGCCGCCAACCCGCGCCGCGGGTACATCCTCGGCCTTACCGCCTACATCATCTGGGGCCTGTTCCCGATCTACTTCAAGATCATCGCCGCCGTGCCCGCAGTGGAGATCATCATCCACCGCGTCCTCTGGTCGGCCCTGTTCGGCAGCCTGCTGCTGGTTGCCTGGAAACATCCGGGCTGGTGGCGCGAACTGCGCGAAAACCCGCGCCGCCTGGCGATCCTGGCCCTGAGCGGCACGCTGATCGCGGCCAACTGGCTGACCTATGTCTGGTCGGTGAACAACGGGCGCATGCTCGAGGCCAGCCTCGGCTACTACATCAACCCGCTGGTCAACGTGCTGCTGGGCATGTTGCTGCTCGGTGAGCGGCTGCGTCGCCTGCAATGGGTCGCGGTGGGCCTGGCGGCCATCGGCGTGGCCCAGCAGGTCTGGCAGGTCGGCAGCCTGCCCTGGGTCTCGCTGGTACTGGCGCTGACCTTCGGCTTCTACGGTCTGATCCGCAAGCAGGCGCCGGTCCAGGCACTGCCCGGCCTGGTGGTGGAAACCTGGATGCTGGTGCCGCTGGCACTCGGCTGGCTGCTGTTGCATCCGGCGGCGAGCAGCGCCCAGCTCGAATTCTGGAGTGACCCTCAATCCTGGTGGCTGGTGGCCGCCGGCCCGGTCACGCTGGTACCCCTGATCAGCTTCAACGCCGCCGCCCGCCACCTGCCCTACACCACCCTGGGCTTCCTGCAGTACCTGGCGCCGACGCTGGTCTTGCTGGAAGCCGTGCTGCTGTTCGACGAGCACCTGTCCTCCAGCACCCTGACCGCCTTCATGTTCATCTGGGCGGGCCTGGTGGTCTACAGCGTGGATATCTGGCTGAGCCTGCGCAAACGCGCTTGATCAGAAAACGTACAGAATCCTGCAAGTCACGACCGGTAAGGGCTGTAGGCTTCCATCCCAAGGTTATCCACAAGCCGGTCCACGCCGTTTGTGCACAAGCCCTTGAAACTGCTCGTTTTTTGCTCAAATCTCGACAGCCCCCGGCCCGCCTGGGCGGGCGCCGTGTCTCCCCAGCTTATCCACAGGCCCGTCCCCGGTTAACTTGGATAAACCGGTTCAGCCTTCGCTGCGCAGCACCAGTTCCACCATCAGGTCGTCGGCCAGGGCTTCCAGGCTGGTCTGCAGGCCATCCAGGGACAGGGTCAGCGGCACCGCCAGGATCGCCTCGGCGTGAAACAGCGGCTCGCTGCTCATCGGCGCCGGACGTACGTCGGTCACCAAGCGTTCGAGATTGACGCCCTGCTCGCTGAGCAGGCGGGTGATATCACGGACGATGCCGGGGCGGTCATTGCCCACCAGTTCCATGGCAATGGGTTTCCAGGTGCAGGACTGCTCGATGCCGCTTTCGGCGATCAGCACGCGGATGCCCTGGCTGGACAGTGCCCGCAGGGCCTCGATCAATTCATCGTGGGCCTCGGCCGGTACGCCGATGCGCAGGATCCCGGCGAACTGTCCGGCCAGACGCGACAGCCGGCTTTCCAGCCAGTTGCCACCGTGGGCGGCGATGCATTGGGCGATCCGTTCGACCTGGCCGGCCTTGTCCGGGGCGAATACAGTCAGTACGAGATGGTCCACGGGGCAGCCCTCTGGCAGTTCATCGCTCCAGTATAGGCAATGACCCGGGCGACGGCCTGGACCTCCATTCCCCGCAATACCCGCCAGGGAGGCGGAATCGCACGCAACAAATTGTGTACTATTTTCATATTTTTATGGAACAACCCATGCATTTCTTGAGAACATCAATGTCTGCTGCGTGACCGGACAGAACCGATTGGTCGCAGAACGACGTATTTAGTCTGATTTTCACAACCGCAACGCATCATGTAGTATGCCCCGGCGCGCACTACATAATCTTGGATGGATGTTCGCCCGAGTGCCTGTGAAATCACGGAGAGCCCTGCCGGCCAAGCTCGGCGGGGCCAGCCCAGCCGTCCGCGAGGGCATGTTCTGGTACTGTGTTTAGAGAAGCACGCAAGGCTTTAAATAGAAGAGCTGAATAGCTGAGCAGAGTGAGGCAAGCAATGACTGAACACGTTCAAGTCGGTGGCCTTCGGGTCGCCAGAGTCCTGTTCGACTTCGTGAACAACGAAGCCATTCCCGGCACCGGTCTGACCGCGGACCAGTTCTGGGCCGGTGCCGACAAGGTCATCCACGACCTGGCGCCGAAGAACAAAGCCCTACTCGCCAAACGCGATGATTTCCAGGCCCGTATCGATGCCTGGCACCAGTCGAGAGCCGGCCAGGCTCACGATGCCGTGGCTTACAAAGCCTTCCTGCAAGACATTGGCTACCTGCTGCCAGAAGCGGCGGATTTCCAGGCCACTACCCAGAATGTCGACGACGAGATCGCCCGCACCGCCGGCCCGCAGTTGGTGGTGCCGGTGATGAACGCCCGTTTCGCCCTCAACGCCTCGAACGCCCGCTGGGGTTCGCTGTATGACGCCCTGTACGGTACCGACGCCATCAGCGAAGCCGGCGGCGCGGAAAAGGGCAAGGGCTACAACAAGGTTCGCGGCGACAAGGTCATCGCCTTCGCCCGCGCCTTCCTCGATGAAGCCGCACCGCTGGCAGCCGGCTCCCACGTCGACTCCACCGGCTACAGCATTGTCGCCGGCAAGCTGGTGGTCGCCCTCAAGGGTGGCAGCAACAGCGGCCTGCGCAACGATGCCCAACTGATCGGTTTCCAGGGCGATGCCGCCAAGCCGACCGCGATCCTGCTGAAGAACAACGGCCTGCACTTCGAGATCCAGATCGACGCCGCAAGCCCCATCGGCCAGACCGATGCCGCCGGCGTGAAGGACGTGCTGATGGAAGCCGCCCTGACCACCATCATGGACTGCGAAGACTCGGTTGCCGCCGTCGATGCCGACGACAAGGTAGTGATCTACCGCAACTGGCTCGGCCTGATGAAGGGCGACCTGGCGGAAGAAGTCGCCAAGGGCGGCACCACCTTCACCCGCACCATGAACGCCGACCGCCGCTACACCGCTCTCGATGGCAGCGAGTTGAGCCTGCATGGCCGCTCGCTGCTGTTCGTGCGCAACGTCGGTCACCTGATGACCATCGACGCGATCCTCGACAGCCACGGCAACGAAGTGCCCGAAGGCATCCTCGACGGCCTGGTCACCAGCCTCGCGGCGATCCACAACCTCAACGGCAATACCGTGCGCCGCAACAGCCGCACCGGCTCGATCTACATCGTCAAGCCGAAGATGCACGGCCCCGAGGAAGTGGCGTTCACCAACGAGCTGTTCGGGCGCATCGAGGAGGTGCTGAACCTGCCGCGCAACACCCTCAAGGTCGGCATCATGGACGAGGAGCGTCGTACCACGGTCAACCTCAAGGCCTGCATCAAGGCCGCCAGCGAGCGCGTGGTGTTCATCAACACCGGCTTCCTCGACCGTACCGGCGACGAAATCCACACCTCCATGGAAGCCGGCGCGATGGTGCGCAAGGCGGCCATGAAGGCGGAGAAATGGATCGGCGCCTACGAGAACTGGAACGTCGACATCGGCCTGAGTACCGGCCTGCAGGGGCGTGCGCAGATCGGCAAGGGCATGTGGGCCATGCCCGACCTGATGGCGGCGATGCTCGAGCAGAAGATCGCCCACCCGCTGGCCGGTGCCAACACCGCCTGGGTTCCATCGCCGACCGCTGCCGCGCTGCACGCGTTGCACTACCACAAGGTCGACGTGTTCGCCCGCCAGGCCGAACTGGCCAAGCGCGCCCGGGCATCGGTGGACGACATCCTGAGCATCCCGCTGGCGAGCAACACCGACTGGTCGGCCGAAGAGATCCGCAACGAACTGGACAACAACGCCCAGGGCATCCTCGGCTATGTGGTGCGCTGGATCGACCAGGGCGTCGGCTGCTCGAAAGTGCCGGACATCAACGACGTCGGGCTGATGGAAGACCGCGCGACCCTGCGCATCTCCAGCCAGCACATCGCCAACTGGCTGCGCCACGGCATCGTCACCGAGGCCCAGGTGCTCGAAAGCCTCAAGCGCATGGCGCCGGTGGTTGACCGGCAGAACGCCGGCGACGCGCTGTACCGGCCGCTGGCCCCGGACTTCGACAACAACATCGCCTTCCAGGCGGCGGTCGAGTTGGTGATCGAGGGCACCAAACAGCCGAACGGCTACACCGAGCCGGTGCTGCATCGTCGTCGCCGCGAGTTCAAGGCCCGCAACGGCCTGTAATCGCGCCGCAGCGCAACGAAAAAGCCCTGGCCGAAACGGTCGGGGCTTTTACATTTCAGTGCTCGCCAGGGTGGGGGCCGTTCCCGGTTGTTACCGGCCCTCTCGATCAGGCCACCATGCCCAGCTCGCGCCGGGCCAGCTTCAACAGGTGATCGGCATTGATCGGTTTGAGCAGGAAATCCACCACGCTCAGGTGCATGGCATCGATGGCATCACGCACCTGGGCATTGCCGGACACGATGATGATCGGCAGCGCCGCGCGCTCCGAGCTGCGCACCTTGCGGATCAGGTCCAGGCCATCATCGGCCATGCGCAGGTCGGTGATCATCAGGCCGATGGAACGATTTTCCTGCAGCAACTCGAACGCCGCACTGCCGCTGGCGGCGCTCAGGCAATTGATCCCATTGATGGCAAAAATCTCCGACAACAGCTCGCGGGCGTCCCGATCGTCATCGACGATCAGCACACGCTGCGCTGGCAACTGGGGAGCATGCATCACCTGAAGTAATGCCTCACGCTCGGCATCGCTCAAAATATCGTGGTCGGTCATACGCTTCTCTGGCTTCCCTTGGCCATTCAAATACCCTGGCACTGTGCTCAGACATCGCTCTACAGCTACTCAATGTGCACTTCGTCGGAAAGTTTTCCAAGAGGTTCAGCATCAAGAACGCGACGAGTTAACTGTAGGTTATTTCCCAAACTGCTGGGGCCACTCCAGTGCTGGCCAGGCAGAGATCAGGCATATTTCCTAAGGACCCTAGACTTACGTCCAATGGGCACCCACCAACAAGCGTCCGACCATGGGGGAAGCAGCGACAGCTCGCGACAGAAACCGATAACAACAACGGACAACAGCGATAGCGGTTATGAGCAAAGCGGATGCCTTCACCCAGGCAGGGAAAACCGCGGTGTTGCAGAACATCCACGGCACCATGCAGTTCCTGCAACGGTTCCCTCCCTTCAACCAGATGGAGCACGCCCACCTGGCCTATCTGGTCGAGCAGTGCCAGTTACGCTTCTACAGCCAGGGCGAGAGCATCATCAAACCCGCCGACGGCCCGGTGGAGCACTTCTACATCGTCAAGCAGGGACGCATCGTCGGCGAACGGCCGCACACGGCCAAGGGCGGAACCCAGACCGTCTTCGAAATCGCCACCGGCGAATGCTTCCCCCTCGCCGCCCTGCTGGGCGAACGCGCGACCCGCACCGAGCACCTGGCGGGCGAAGACACCTTCTGCCTGCAACTGAACAAGCCGGCGTTCATCAAGCTGTTCTCGCTGTCCGACTGCTTCCGCAATTTTGCCCTGCGCTGTGTCAGCAGTCTGCTGGACCAGGTCAACCAGCAGGTCCAGCAGAAAGCCGTGGAAACCCTCGGCACCCAGTACTCGCTCAATAGCCGCCTCGGCGAATTGGCCATGCGCCATCCGGTCACCTGCGGCCCGCTCACCCCCTTGCGCGAAGCCGTCGGCCTGATGCACGAGCAGCAGGTCGGCAGCATCGTGGTGGTCGACGAGCACAAGGCCCCGCTGGGCATCTTCACCTTGCGCGACCTGCGCCAGGTGGTCGCCGATGGCATCAGCGACTTCAACCAGGGCATCGACCGCTACATGACCCAGGCGCCCTTCGCCCTGAGCCCGGAGCACAGCGCCTTCGACGCGGCGATCGCCATGACCCAGCGGCATATCGCCCATGTCTGTCTGGTGAAGGACCAGCGGCTATGTGGCGTGGTCTCCGAGCGCGACCTGTTTTCCCTGCAACGGGTCGACCTGGTGCATCTGGCCCGCACCATTCGCACGGCGGCCCGGGTGGAAAACCTGGTGGCGATCCGCGGCGAGATCGGCCAACTGGTCGAACGCATGCTCGCCCACGGTGCCTCCTCGACCCAGATCACCCACATCATCACCCTGCTCAACGACCACACCGTTTGCCGGGTGATCGAACTGACCCTGGCCGAGCGTGGCGACCCCGGCGTTCCGTTCAGTTGGCTGTGCTTCGGCAGCGAAGGGCGCCGCGAGCAGACCCTGCACACCGACCAGGACAACGGCATCCTCTTCGAGGCCCGCGACGCCGCCCACGCCGCCGAGATCCGCGGCAAGCTGCTGCCGCTGGCCCAGCAGATCAACCAGAGCCTGGCCCTGTGCGGCTTCACCCTGTGCAAGGGCAACATCATGGCCGGCAACCCCGAACTCTGCCTGTCCCGCGCCGAGTGGGCCCGGCGCTTCGCCGCCTTCATCCGCGAGGCCACCCCGGAGAACCTGCTGGGTTCGAGCATCTATTTCGACCTGCGGGTGGTCTGGGGTGAGGAACAGGCCTGCCAGCAACTGCGCCAGGGCATCCTTGCCCAGGTCGCCGACAACCGCCTGTTCCAGCGCATGATGGCCGAGAACGCCTTGCGCAACCGCCCGCCAGTGGGGCGCTTCCGCGAGTTCGTGCTCAGCCGCAAGGGACATGACAAGGCTACGCTAGACCTGAAGATCCAGGGCCTGACCCCCTTCGTCGACGGTGCCCGCCTGCTGGCCCTGGCCAACGGCATCGAGGCCAACAATACCCTGGAGCGCCTGCAGGAACTGGTCGCCCGTGAGGTGATCGACCCGCTCGACGGCGCCGCCTATGAAGAGGCCTATCACTTCATCCAGCAGACCCGCATGCAGCAGCACCAATTGCAGACCCGCGGCAACCAGCCTTACTCCAACCGGGTCGACCCGGAGAGCCTCAACCACCTGGACCGGCGCATCCTGCGCGAGTCGCTGCGCCAGGCCCAGCGCCTGCAGGCCAGCCTGGCCCTGCGGTATCAGCTATGAAACTGTTCTCCTGGTTCAAGGCCAACGCGCCGCAACTCGATGCCGGGCAGTTGCAGCGCCTGCAACGGTTACCCATCGCGGCACCGTTGCGCGAATGCCCGCTGCGCGAACAGCGCTGGGTCGTGGTCGACCTGGAAACCACCGGGCTCAACCTGAACCGCGACCAGGTGATCTCGATTGGCGCGGTGGCGATCGAGGATGGCGCCATCGATCTGGGCCAGTCGTTCGAGCGCACCTTGCAGCGCACCGAACGGACCGTCAGCCCCAGCGTGCTGATCCACGGCCTGGGGCCCAGCGCGCTGGCCGCCGGCAGCGACCCGGTCGAGGCGCTGCTGGACTTCATGACGTTCGTCGGTGACAGCCCGCTGCTGGCTTTCCATGCACCGTTCGACCAGCACATGCTCTGCCGCGCCCTGAAGGAAAGCCTGGGCTATCGCCTGCAGCACCCGTTTCTCGATGTCGCCGACCTCGCCCCGTTGTTGTGCCCCCAGGCGCACTTCCGGGAGGCCGGTCTGGATGACTGGATCGGCCATTTCAAGCTGCAGGTCGAGGAACGCCATCACGCCAGCGCCGACGCCCTGGCCACCGCCGAACTGGCTCTGATCCTGTTCAGCCGGGCGCGCCGGCAACAACTGGACAGCCCGCTGGCCCTGCAACAGCGGCTGGGCCAGTGGAAGCGACGGCAGCAGGCGCCGTCCTTCTGAAGCGACGTAGCGCGGTGATGGCAATCCGACCAGCAACCATTGCAGCTTTCCCGGCGCCCTGAGACAATCGCGAATAATTCTCGTTAATTTAAACTTCCTGCCGGTAATCTCCCGTGTCGTCAGTCCGAAGCCCGCACCATGAGCTTGTTGGCGCCCTGTATCGCGACCATCGCAGCTGGCTGCTGGCGTGGCTGCGGCGCAACATTGCCTGCCCGCAACGCGCCGAGGACCTGAGCCAGGACACCTTCGTGCGCCTGCTCGGACGGGATGAACTCAAGGCGCCCCGCGAACCCAAGGCGTTCCTGGTAGCGATTGCCAAGGGTCTGCTGTTCGACCATTTCCGCCGGGCCGCGCTGGAGCAGGCCTACCTCAACGAACTGATGCGGTTGCCGGAACACGAGCAACCGTCCCTGGAAGAACAGCAACTGATCCTCGAAGACCTCAAGGCCATCGACCGGATGCTCGGCAAACTGTCGAGCAAGGCCCGCGCGGCCTTCCTCTACAACCGTCTCGAAGGCCTGGGCCACGCCGAGATCGCCGAGAAGCTCGGCGTGTCGGTGCCCCGTGTGCGCCAGTACCTGGCTCAGGGCATTCGCCAGTGCTACATCGCGCTGTATGGCGAGCCGACATGAACCCGCACAACAACAAACCGGTATCCGCCCGCGTCCTCGATGCCGCCATTGCCTGGCAACTGTGCCTGGAAGGCAGCGGCCACAGTGCGGTGGAACAGGCCGAATTCGAGAAATGGCACGCGGCGAACGAGGAACACGCCAGGGCCTGGAGCCAGTTGGGCATGCTCGACCAGCGTTTCAGCGGCACCAGCGCACCGGCCCGCAGCGCTCTGCTGAAATCCCGTGACAACGCCCATCGGCGGATGCGCAGGCTCGGCAGCGGCCTGGCGAGCGTGATGCTGGCCTGCGGTCTGGCCCTGCTGCTCGGCAACCGCTATCTGCCGATCGACTACTGGCTGGCCGACCAGCGCACCGCCACCGGCGAGCAGCGTACCCTGCACCTGGCCGATGGCACCGTCATCCAGCTCAATACCCACAGTGCGCTGGATGTGCGTTTCGATGAGAAGACCCGCCGCGTCGTGCTGCGTGACGGCGAGATCCTGATCGAGACCGGTCACGGCGACGCCCGTCCGTTCATCGTCGAGACCGGCGACGGGCGCATGCGGGCGCTGGGCACGCGCTTCCTGGTCAAGCGCGAAGATCAGGGCACACGCCTGAGCGTGCTGCAATCGGCCGTGGCCGCCCGTCCCGAAGCGGCACCGAACGAGCAGATCCTGCAGGAAGGCCAGCAGGTGCTGATGCAACATGACCGCCTGGGCCCGCGGCAACCTCTCGACCCGGGCGCCGATGCCTGGACCCGCGGCATGCTCGTGGTGGACAACGTCCGCCTGGCGGACATGCTCGACGAGCTGGGCCGCTACCGACGCGGGCACCTGGGCGTCGACCCGAAAGTCGCCGACCTGAGGATCACCGGCAGCTTCCCGCTGCACGATACCGACCTGGCGCTGACCGCCCTGCTGCCGACCCTGCCGGTGCAGATCGAGCGACACACGCAATGGTGGGTGACGGTGCAGGCCAAGGCCGATACCAAGCCCTGAATGTCCCAGGCCTCAATGTAGAAACCTGATCGTTCCCGTACGGGAACGATCATCCCCTTGACCGGCCACGGAATGCCCCACACCACCACGGGTGGGAGATTCCCTGATGCTGAACAAGCCTCTCTGGCTGAGAGAAGTCCCATGCCTGGCACAGATCCCTGGTGGGAACCGGCTGACTGGCGATTGCGGAGTGTCAGGCAATGAAGAAGTGCCTGGAGGAACGCAATCGCCAGCCAGCCGGTTCCTACAGGCATGCGGCGCATATTTGAATCTAAATCATTTTCAATCAGCCCTATCACTTTTCGAATCTCGTCCGGCCCATAGGCATTGAGAAACATTTCCATTCAGGAATCCGCCCATGTTCCGCACGCTCGATACCCTGCTTCGCCCCAGTCTCCTGGCCGCCGCCATCGCCCTCGGCACACCGCTGCTCAGCTCGTCGCCGATGGCAGCCGAACAGGCTTCCAGCGTGCGCGCCTGCAACCTGCCGGCCGGCCCGCTGGGCGCCGTCCTGAGCCAGATCGCCAGCCAGGCGGGCGTAGCCCTGAGCCTTGATCCGGCCCTGGCCGCCGGCAAGACCTCGGCCCCGGTCCAGGGCCAATTCGACACCCTGACCGCGCTGCATACCGCGCTGAACGGCACCGGCCTGCAACTGGTGCAGAGCAGTGCCGGGACCTATACCCTGGTCCCGGTTACCACCGGCGCGCTGGCCCTGCCGGAAACCAACATCACCGGCCAGGGCGCTGGCGAAAGCGCCTGGGGCCCGGTCGAAGGCTACGTGGCTACCCGCACTGCGGCCGGGACCAAGACCGATACCTCGCTGCTCGAAGCGCCACGCTCGATCTCCGTGGCGACCCGCGAGCAAATGAAACAGCGCAACGTACAGAACCTCGACGACGCCGTACGCTACATGCCGGGCATCGTCGCCAGCAGCTTCGGCAGCGACAGCCGCGCCGACTGGCTGCTGGTTCGCGGTTTCGAACCGACCCAGTTCCTCGATGGCCTGCCACTGCCCAAAGGCGTGTACGCCAACCCGAAAATGGAAACCTGGAACCTGGATCGCGTTGCCCTGCTGCGTGGTCCGGCTTCCTCGGTGTACGGCCAGACCCCGCCCGGAGGCCTGATCGACATGGTCAGCCGTCGTCCCAGCGCCGAAGCCAGCCATGAGGTCGAAGTGCAATACGGCACCGACAACCATCGCCAGATCAACTTCGCCAGCACCGGCAAGATCGATGACGACGGCCAGTTCCTCTACAACCTCAGCGGCGTGGTGCGCGACGGCGGTACCCAGATCGAAAAGATCGATGACAAGCGCTACAACATCGCCCCCAGCCTGACCTGGAACATCGACGCCGATACCAAGCTGACCCTGCTCTCGCAGTTCACCCGCGACGATACCGGGATGACCAGCCAGTTCCGGCCGATTCAGGGCACCAAGATCAAGATGCCGTTCGGCGACATCTCCCGCGACAAGAACCTCGGCGACCCGAACTGGGAATACTACGACCGCACGTACTACTCCCTGGGCTACGCCTTCGAACACCGTTTCAACGATACCTGGCAGTTCCGCCAGAACCTGCGCTACACCAAATCCGAGCTGTCCTTCCAGGCCATCACTCCAACGTCCTACCCCTATGGGCTGGTGGATAACCAGGGCAACCTGTCTTCGCGCACCACCACCAGCACCGACGAAAACATCGGCCAGATCGCCCTCGACAACAACCTGCAGGGCAACTTCAACACCGGTGATATCAGCCACACCCTGTTGCTCGGCCTGGATCACCAGCGCAGCGATACCACCTACACCTCGATCTTCGGCAGCGCCCCCGGCATCAACGTGAACAACCCGACCTACGGGTTGCCGATCACCCGCCCGGCACGCGCCAGCGCCTACTATGACTACAACCAGAAGACCAACCAGACCGGTCTCTACATCCAGGACCAGATGGCCCTGGACCAATGGCGCCTGACCCTCGGCGGGCGTGAAGACTGGGTCCACAGCGGCACCACCTACTTCAACAAGAACGACGTGACCAACACCCAGCGTGACAAGGCCTTCACCGGCAACGCGGCCATCAGCTACGTGTTCGACTCGGGCGTGGTGCCCTACCTGTCGTACGCCGAGTCGTTCCAGCCGACCAGCAACGCCAGCGCCTCGCCCACCGAAACCTTCAAGCCAACCGAAGGCAAGCAGTGGGAACTGGGCGTGAAATACCAGCCACCCGGCAGCAACACCCTGCTCAGTGCCGCTGTGTATGACCTGACCCAGAAAAACGTGCAGGTCACCGATATGGTCGGCAACACACCGGTCACCAGCCAGACCGGCGAAGTGAAGGTCAAGGGCCTGGAACTGGAGGCCACCTCCGACGTCACCGAGAACCTCAAGCTGATCGCCAGCTACACCCTGTCCAAGTCCGAAGTGCAAAAAGGCATCTACAAGGGCAACCGCCTGCAACGGATGCCCGCGCAACAGGCCTCGCTGTGGACCGACTACACCTGGCACAGCGGCTTCCTCGATGGCTTCGGCGTCGGCGCGGGCGCCCGCTACACCGGCAACACCTACGGCGACCAGGCCAACACCTGGCTCGGCAAGGCCGATGGCTACACGGTCTTCGACGCCTCGGTTCACTACGACCTGGGCCGCGTCGACAACGCCCTCAAGGGTGCCACCGTGGCGGTCAAGGCCACCAACCTGTTCGACAAGGAATACCTGTCCACCTGCGACGGCTACTACTGCTACTACGGTGACCAGCGCAGCGTGGTCGCCAGCGTGAACTACAAGTGGTAAGCCGCTAGCTTCATCGCGTCGAAACAAGGGTCACGGGCAACCGTGGCCCTTTTGCATTTGGAAAAGCCATGAAAAGCCAAACCATCCGCCGCTGGTCCTTCATCCACACCTGGACCAGCCTGATCTGCACCCTGTTCCTGCTGATGCTGGCGCTGACCGGGCTGCCGTTGGTCTTCCACCATGAAATCGACCACCTGCTGGGCAACGAGCCGGAGCTGCGGCAGATGCCCGCCGACACCCCGCAACTGAACCTGGAACAACTGGTGCAGGCCGCCCAGGCCCATCGCCCCGGCGAGGCCATGCAGTACCTGGCCTGGGACGAGGATGACCCGAACGGGGTGATCGCGATCATGGCCGCCACCGCCGGCACCGAACCCAACTCGTCGCACTCCTTCATGCTCGACGCGCGTACCGGCGAGGCGCTGGAAACGCCGGCGGCCAATGGTGGGCTGACGCTGTTCCTGCTGCGCCTGCACGTGGACATGTTCGCCGGGCTGCCCGGCAAGCTGCTGCTGGCGTTCATGGGCGTGCTGTTCGTGCTGGCGATCATCTCCGGCACGGTGCTGTACCTGCCGTTCATGCGGCGCCTGAAGTTCGCCAGCGTGCGCCAGGACAAGTCCACCCGCCTGCGCTGGCTCGACCTGCACAACCTGATCGGCATCGTCACACTGACCTGGTGCCTGGTGGTCGGCATCACCGGCGTGATCAGCGCCTGTGCCGACCTGATCATCGACGCCTGGCGCAATGAAAGCCTCGCCGCCATGGTCGAGCCCTACCGCAACGCCCCACCGCTGACCCGGCGCGCCCCGGCCAGCGACCTGCTGAAGATCGCCGGGCAGGCGGCTCCCGGCATGCAGCCGGACTTCATCGCCTTCCCCGGCACACGCTTCTCCAGCGAACATCACTACGCGGTGTTCATGAAAGGCGCCAGCCAGCTCACCTCGCACCTGCTGACACCCGTGCTGATCGACGCCAGCACCCTGCAGGTCACCGCCGTGGCCGAACGGCCCTGGTACCTGGACGCGATGGGCATGTCCCAGCCCCTGCACTTCGGTGATTACGGCGGCCTGCCGATGAAGATCCTCTGGGCCCTGCTCGACGTGCTGACCATCATCGTGCTCGGCAGCGGTCTGTACCTGTGGTGGATCCGCCGCCATGCCAAGGCCATCGCGACGACGCAGGCCAACCGATGAAACCGAGAGCCTCGAGTGTCTGGAAGGTTTTCGCCATGCCGCTACTGATCGCCGTGCTCACGGCCGCCGGCCTGTTCACCGCCCTGCTCGGCGACGGTCTGTGGGACACGCTGAGCTGGCTGGGACTGGGGACTCCAGCGGTGATCGGCATCCAGGCCCTGCTGCGTCGCCGTTGACCGAAGAGTCATACGACAACAACGAAAGCGCCCACGGGTCAGAAACTGCCAGGAGCGCTTTTTTATTGAAATCCCAATTGACATCCGCTCTAGAGAGTCCTTATAAAGGCCACAGTCATACGACGACATACAACGAAACAAATTCGCTCCAATAAAAATAATTCAAAGAGTGTCAACGCAAATGATCGAACTCATCGCTTTCCCAGCAGGCCCCCGCGCCTTGCACGCCACCCGTACCCCGATGGCTCATTCGCCGCCCTCCTGATGCCCCTGTCAATCGGTTCCCCGTTCGAGCACGGGGCGCCGCGCACCACCTCGACTCCAAGAACAACAATGGTGAAGTGATGAAAATCAAAGGCATCCGCTGGTGGATGATCGGCCTGGTCACCTGTGGCCTGATGGTCAACTACCTGGCTCGCAACACGCTGTCGGTGGCCGCGCCGACCCTGATGAGCGAGATGAACGTTTCCACCGAGCAGTACTCGCATATCGTCGTCGCCTGGCAGATCGGCTATGCACTGATGCAGCCGATCGCCGGCTACATCGTCGACGCCATCGGCACCAAACTGGGCTTCGCGATCTTCGCCATTGCCTGGTCCCTGGCCTGTGCGGCGGCGGCCCTGGCCAACGGCTGGCAGGGCCTGGCATTCGTGCGTGGTCTGCTCGGCGTCACCGAGGCCGCCGGCCTGCCGGCAGCGGTCAAGACCACCACCGAGTGGTTCCCGGCCAAGGAACGCTCCGTCGCCATCGGCTGGTTCAATATCGGCTCCTCCTTCGGCGCGCTGCTGGCACCACCGCTGGTGGTCTGGGCGATCCTGCAGAGCGGCTGGCAACTGGCGTTCATCATCGTCGGCGCCCTGGGCATCGTCTGGAGCCTGGCCTGGCTCTGGCTGTACAAGCACCCGCGGGACCAGAAACGCCTGAGCGACACCGAACGCGACTACATCCTCAGCGGCCAGGAACAGCACTTCAAGGAAACCGGCAAGAAAAAGGCCAGTTGGAAGAAGGTGGTCATCAGCCGCAATTTCTTCGCCATCGCCAGCGCACGCTTTCTCTCGGAGCCGGCCTGGCAGACCTTCAACGCCTGGATTCCGCTGTACCTGATGACCGAACGGCACATGAACATCAAGGAAATCGCGATGTTCGCCTGGCTGCCGTTCCTCGCCGCCGACCTGGGCTGCATCCTCGGTGGCTACCTGAGCCCGTTCTTCCACAAGCACCTGAAGGTCAGCCTGTTCACCTCGCGCAAGCTGGTGATGTTCCTCGGCTGCAGTTGCATGATCGGTCCGGCCTGCATCGGCCTGGTGGAGAGTCCGTACACCGCCATCGCCCTGCTCTGTGTCGGCGGCTTTGCCCACCAGACCCTGTCGGGTGCACTGTATGCGATCACCTCCGACTCCTTCGGCAAGAACGAGGTGGCCACCGCCACCGGTGTCGGCGGCATGTTCGGCTACTTCGGCGCGGCCCTGTTCACCATGCTGCTGGGCATCATGGTGACCAAGGTCGGCTACAGCCCGCTCTTCGTGGTCCTGGCGATCTTCGACATCGTTGCCGCGCTGCTGGTGTGGAACGTGGCCCGGCCGATCAAGGCGGTGCCGAGCGAACCGACACTGAACGGAGCACCTGCCACAGCGTGATCATCACGCCCCTTGCCGCTCCCACCACCTTTGCACCTGTGGGCAACCGCGAATCCATGGGTGCCCTCCTCCTGTGGGAGACGGCCGGGCGGCGCTCCGCTTGCTGGCGATTGCGGTCCGACATTCGGCATCGTTGTCGTCTGACTGAACGCTATCGCCAGCAAGCCGACTCCCACATTCACCCTCACAGATCAATCGTGCCAGCCGCGCCCCCCACCGCTGATCCTCGCGCAACCCCAGCGACCTACTCATGGACCACCTCGCCAGCGGCCTGCCGACCAGCGCTGGCCTTCACCAGCCCCACGCCATACCAGTCAAGCTTGCGGGTCAGTACCATGAACACCCCGAGCAGGCTGAACAGCAGCAGCGAGCCCATCAGCAGCGCATAGTCTTCGGCACTCAACAATCCGTACAGCAGGCCATAGAGCGCCGCCAGCGCCGCCGCGAAGCCCAGGCCATGCCCCAGGCCGCGCAACACATGGCAGGTGTAGAAACCGATCAGGCCGACACAGGCCCCCGCCGACACCAGGTACGCCATGCCAAAGCCCAGGTGTTCCGACAGCGACAGCAGCAACAGATAGAACAGGGCCAGCGCCACGCCGACCAGGGCGTACTGGATCGGGTGGACGGACAGGCGCTTGAGCACTTCGAACAGGAAGAAGCCGGCAAACGTCAGGGCAATGAACAGCAGGGCATATTTGATCGCCCGGTCGGACTTGAGGTACTGGTCCACCGGATCGATCAGGCTCACGCCGAAACTGCGATCGTTGAAGGACTCGCAACGGTTGGTGTCCACGCAACTGCTCATCGCTTCGTGCAGGTTGGTGGAGAAGAACGAGGTCTGCCAGTTGGCCGTGAAACCCTGTTCGGTCACTTCACGCTGGGCCGGCAAATAGTTGCCGATGAAGCTCGGATGCGGCCAGTCGGCGGCCAGGTGCACGCTGCTGGTCTTGCCCACCGGAATCACCTGCAACTGGCCGGTGCCCTGCAGCGTCAGGTCGAACTCGAAATCCAGGCGTTGCTGCTGCCGGCCATCGACTCGTGGCAGGGTCACATGCACACCATCGCCCAGCCAGCTCACCTGGGTGCCCGGCGTGAACTCCAACTGCCGGTCCCCCAACTGCAGGGTCAGCGCGTTCTCGATACCACGGATATCGCTGATGCCGACGGCCAGGTAGGGTTCGTCGAAACGGTAGTCGGCGAAATCCTCGTCGATGCCCAACTGCGCCGGCAACACGAAAGTGCCGCTGATATGGTTGTTGGCGTGAAACAACCGCGCTTCATAGATACCCCGCGCACGGCGTTCGGTCTGGATCTTGCCATCGACTTCGAAACGATCCGGCAACATGAACAAGCGCCCGCTGACTTCCTTGCTCTCCTGGATACGCTTGCCCTTGGCGTCGGTCGTCCACTCGCGCACCGTCTGGCGATAGGGCACCACCAACACCGGCCCGCTGATCAACTGGCTATTGCTGGAACTGCGGGCGATATCCTCCAGGACGCCATCGCGCAGGTACTGCCGCTCGTTGATCAGACCGTCGATCATCATCAACGGAATCAGCAACAACAGCATCAACAGGGCAATCGCCCCGAATTTTATCGCCAGACTGCGGTTCATGGGTCTCTCTCCCTGATTGGAATGGGAGAGAGTCTGGGGGCGCCATGTGGGGCGTTGATGGAGCCCATGTGGAGACTGTGTGGAGATTCAGGGCAGGCGCAACGTCACCTCGACCCCGCCCTCGACATTGCCGATCCTGAACTGCCCCCCGTGCAACTTCACCACTTCTTCGACGAAGTTGAGCCCCAGCCCGGTGCTCTTGCGCCCGCTGGCCGGGCGCGGCAGCGAGTAGAAGCGCTCGCTCAGGCGTGGCAGGGCGTAGTCGGGAATCGCCTCGGCCTGGTTGAACAGGCTGAAGCGCAACTGCTGCTGGTCCCGTTCGGCAACGAAACGGATCACGCCACCGGACGGGGTGAAATCCAGCGCATTTTCCAGCAGGTTGCCGATGGCCTGGCGCAGCAGGAAGCGTTCGCCGAACACGCTGACGTCGGCGGCGATCCGCTGCTCGACGCACAGCCCGGCCCGTTGGATGCGAGCGGCCTGCGCCTGCAGCACTTCGTCGACCAATGCCGCCAACGGCACCTCCACCTGCTCTTCCAGCACCTGGCGTTGCTCCACCAGCGCCAGGTTCAACAGCCGTTCGATCAACTGCTGCATCCGTGCGCTTTCGTTCTCGATGTTGCCGACGAAACGCTCGCGCTGAGCGTTCGGCATCTCGCCATGCAACAGCTCGGCGGCACCGCGAATCGCCGCCAGCGGACTTTTCAGTTCATGGGTCAGGGTGTGCACGTAGCGCTCGACGTAGGCCTTGCCCTCCAGTTGCGTGCGCATGTGTTCCACGGCGCTGGCCAACTGTTCGATTTCCCCACCGCGATAATGCGGCAACTCGGCGCGCCGGCCTTCGCTGACCGCCTGGGCGTAGGCGGTCAGCCGGCGCAGGGCCGCACTCAGCCACCAGGAGAGCAGCGCGCCGAACAGCAGGCCGAGGACGATCAGCCCGGCCCCCCAGAGGATCAGCCGGTGCTCGGTGCGATCGACATAGGGCTGCAACGAGCTGTTGGGCTTGGCCACGGTGACCACGCCGATGATCCGCCCCTGGTCGGTGATCGGCGCACCGACGTGCATCACCGACGAGTTCGGGTCGTCGGGATCGGAGCGGGTCGAACGCGCGCCATACTCGCCGCGCAGGGTCAGGTACACATCGTTCCAGCGCGAATAGTCCTGCCCCAGCGCCAACCCGGCGGAGTCGAGCAGGACGATGCCCCTGGCGTCGGTCACATAGATGCGATGGTTGACCTGGTTCTTCGGCAGCCCCCAGATGTTCGCCGCCGGCTTGCGCTTGCCATAAGCCTTGAGCACCTCGGGCAGGCGGCTCTGGCCGAGGGTGCCGGCCTTGACGTCGTCGTGGAGGATTTCCGCCAGCAGGTTGGCGGTGTCCACCAGGGTTTCTTCGGTGGACTGGCGCACGCCGGGGCGAATTTCCTTCATCACCGTGCTCAGCACGAAATAGCCGGTCAGGCCGACGAACAGAAAATACACCAGGAAGATCCGCAGCCCCAGCGGCATCAGCTATGACCCGGGCTGTAGCTGTAGCCGAGCCCGCGATGGGTCTGGATCGGTTCCGCCTCGCTGGCCACCAGCCGCAGCTTGGCCCGCAGGCTCTTGATGTGGCTGTCGATGCTGCGCTCGTAGCCGGCATCCGCTGCAACGCCGACGGCATCGAGCAATTGCTCGCGGCTGAACACCCGCTCGGGCTGTTCCAGCAGGCGGGCGAGCAGGCGGAATTCATGGCGGGTCAGGCTCAGGACCTGGCCGCGATAGCTGATCTGCACCCGTTCATGATCGACCACGAAACGCTCATCGGCCGCCGCGGCCGGCGCCTGGGGCACCACGCGCTTGAGAATCGCCCGCACCCGCGCCGCCACTTCGCGTGGGCTGAAGGGTTTGACCACGTAGTCGTCGGCGCCGATCTCCAGGCCCACCACCCGATCGATCTCGCCGTCACGGGCACTGAGGAAGATCACCGGCACCTCGGTAAAGCGCCGCAGTTGCTTGCAGACCTCGAAGCCGCTGATGTCCGGCAGGCCGATATCGAGGATCAGCAAATCAGCCGGCGTGGTGCGCTGGTATTCGACCGCGGCACCGCCGAGGTTCAGCCAGGTGGTGGTGAAACCCTCGCCCTGCAGGGCATAGACCAGGGTATCGGCAATCGCCGCTTCGTCGTCGACTATCAGGATATGGGGCATGGCGTCCGAGCACTGTGGGCAATGGCGCAACGGTGCCGGACGCGCGCCGCTCCGTCAATCAGCAGTCGGGCTGGTCGGCGGTATAACGCCGCGCCGGGTTCACCGCCGCGCCGAACTCACGCAGGGCCTTGGCACCGATCAGCAGCGGATAGTTGAAGCTGCTGCGGTTGGTCAGGTTGACCTCCACCGTGCGCTTGACGTTGCCCAGGCACATCTCCAGGTCGACCACCGGGCGCTTGCTCGGGTCGGCGACTTCACCGTCCTCGTCTTCCTCGGCGCGGGTCTTGATCTTGCTGATGCGCGACACCTTGTGCTCGTAGACCTTGTTGTCGGCGTCGGCGGTGCCGAGGCGGAAGCGCACCCAGTCCTCGCCATCGCGCTTGAACAGCTCGATGTCCTTGGCCGACAGCGACGCGGTCAGCGCGCCGGTGTCCATCTTGGCCTTGAAGGTCTGGCCGATCTCCGGCAGGCGGATGTATTCGTAGCGCCCGTAGAGGGTCGGCTCGGCGGCCATGACCGGCAGGGCCAGGAGGGACAACAGGGCAAGAGCGGATTTCACGTGGGCTGTACCTTTGAGTGGACGCGCAGAGGCGTGAAGTTTAGACCGCGCCGTCGTCATTGGTTCATGAACGATCGGCTAAATGATGGCTAACCTGGGCCATCTTGCGTGAAACCTTCGTCGATCGGCGGATTTGGCGTCTGCCCGCCACGCCTTTATGATGACGCGCCCTCACGCCCTGAAAGAGTTCCCTTATGCGCCGCCTGCTCACCGGCAGCCTCGTTACGCTGCTGTTATTGCTCAACACCCTGGTGCTGATCGGCCCGCTGATGGTGTTCGCCCTGCTCAAGCTGGTGTTGCCCGGTCGTCTGCGCGATCACGCCAGCCGGGCGGTGATGTGGATCGCCGAAACCTGGGCCGAGATCGACAAGCTGATCTTCTCCCTGTGCATTCCCACCCGCTGGGACATTCGCGGTGCCGATGGCCTGCGCGGTGACACCTCGTACCTGGTGGTGTGCAACCACCAGTCGTGGGTCGACATCCCGGCGCTGATCCAGTCGCTCAACCGGCGTACGCCGTTCTTCAAGTTCTTCCTAAAGAAGGAACTGATCTGGGTACCGTTCCTGGGCCTGGCCTGGTGGGCGCTGGACTACCCGTTCATGAAGCGCTACTCCAAGGCCTTCCTGGACAAGCACCCGGAACTCAAGGGCCAGGACCTGGCAATCACCAAGGCCGCCTGCGAGCTGTTCAAGCGCCAGCCGGTGACCGTGGTCAACTACCTGGAAGGCACCCGCTTCAGCGAGGCCAAGCGCCAGCAGCAGGGCTCGCCGTTCCAGCACCTGCTCAAGCCCAAGGCCGGCGGCGTGGCCTTCGTCCTCGCGGCAATGGGCGAACAGCTGGACGCGGTGCTCGATGTCACGGTGGTTTATCCACAGGACAGGATCCCGGGCTTCTGGGACCTGATCAGCGGCAACGTGCCCAAGGTGATCATCGACTTCCATACCCTCGCCATGGACCCGAGCCTGTGGCAGGGCGACTACGAGAACGATCCGGTGCTGCGCAAGCGGGTCCAGGACTGGGTCAACCGGCTCTGGAGCGAGAAGGACCAGCGCATTGCCGCACTGCGCAGCGAGCGCGGCTGAACCTCAGTCGAGGATGATGTGTGGCAGGAAACGGCTGGTATCCTTGGTGATCAGCGAGTTGTCCTCGCGAATGCCGAGGCCGGCCGGCTGATCGCCGATCATCCAGCTGCCGAGCACCGTATGGCTGCCGGCAAACGAAGGCAACGGCTGGAACTGCTGCAGCACGAACGGCCCCTGGTCATAGGGACCCTGCTCGCTGATCCGTTCGCCGGTCGGCGTGTGAATTTCCACATTGGCCCCCTCCCGGGAAAAGAACGGCTTGCGCACCCAGCCCCGGCCCGGACGTCCCTGCGGATCCGGATCGATGAAGGCCGGCAGCAGGTTCGGGTGGCCCTCATGCATTTCCCAGAGCAGCGCCAACGCCCCCTTGTTCGACAGGATCGCCTTCCACGGTGGCTCGACGAATAGCGTCCGGCTGTGGGCGATGGCCGGGCCGAAGGCTTCGCTGAACAGGTTTTCCCAAGGGTAGAGCTTGAACAGGGTGCTGATCGGCTGGTCCTGCTCGTCGACGAAACGCCCGGCCCGGTCCAGGCCGATCGCCTCGATATCGATCAGTTGCGTCGCCAGTCCGGCCTGGCGGGCGATGTCACTCAGATACTCGACCGTGCCACGGTCTTCCAGCGAATCACGGACCGAGGCGAAGTGGAACGGCGACTGGAACCCGAGTTCGACGAAGGCCTGCAGCAGCTTGTCCTCGATGCTGTTGAACTGGTCGGCCCGGCCCGGCAGTTGCCCACGGTGCATCTGCTCCTCGAGCCAGACGTACTGGAAGAAACTCGCCTCGTACAGCGACGTCGGTGTGTCGTAGTTGGTCTCCAGCAGCTTGGCCGGACCGTGGCCGTCGTAGCACAGGTCCATCCGCCCATAGAGGTGCGGGTGGCCCTGGCGCCAGGAGTGACGGATCAGGTCGCGATAGGCCTCGGGGATCGCCAGGCGATCAAGCAGTTGCTCGCTGTCCACCACCCGCTCGACCAGCTCCATGCACAGCTCATGCAACTGGCGGCTCGGCTCTTCGAGGTCGTCCTCGATCTGGCGCAGGCTGAACTGGTAGTAGGCCGACTCATCCCAGTAGGGCTCGCCATCGAACGTGTGGAAATGAAAGCCCAGCCGTTCGGCGGTGGCCCGCCAATCCGGACGGGGCAAGCTGGAGACGCGTTTCATCAGCCACCCCTGCTGCTGCCGTGGGATGAACCGAAACCGCCGCGGCTGACCACTCGTGGTGCCGAACCACTGTACGACGCCGGGGTGAAACGCCCCGGGCTGTTCAGGCGAAAACGCGCGTTGCTCGACTGGGCGAAGGTCTTGCCGGCCCGGGCCTGCTGATCGAGGCTGCTGGCCTGGTAGCCGCCACGGCCATCACGCTCGTTGTACAACGGCTCGCTGAAGTAGCGCGGTGCGTAGGGGTCGGTGCCCAGGCCGATCCAGCGCCAGAAGCGGCTGCCCCAGTCGTTGGAGTAGCTGGAATAACCGGAGCCGCCGAAAGAACTGCCGTAGCCGCCACCGTTCGACGAGACGACAGGCGGGCCGCTCTCGATCACGGTCTGGTCATCCAGCCGCTTTTCCTCTTCAAGAGGCGCCGGCACCGCCTGCACGGTGGTCAGGTTGAAGCCGGCCATCAGCGGGTGGAAGCGGGTATTGCCCAGATCGGCCACGCAGTCGCCGCGGGTGAAATCACTGGCACAGGCGTCCTGGCTGGGGTACTCCGGCACGATTTCCAGATGCTGGTCGCGAGCCTCCGCCGCCGCATCGGCACAGACATCGGCTGCCACGCCGGCCGCGACACAGGCCGGCTCGCTGGCATACTGCGTGGTCTTGGCGACATCGCGCGTCCGCACCTGCTCGCCATCACAGGCCACCAGCACGAAGGGCACGCTGCCCAGCAACACCAGGCCAACACGTTGGCTACGTTTCATCGCCAGCGCCCTCAGACCGGTGGGGTCATGCAGGCCGCATTGAGCAGGCCGACACTGATGGAGATCGCCGCCGAAAGGATCGCCGCCGCCAATTCACCCTTGGCGATCCGGGCCGACAGACCGCGAATCAGCAGGCTGACCAGGCCGAATGCCAGCAGTTGGGCGACCAGCGCGATCAGCGCCCAGACCAGGAAATCCACCAGCGACACCGAATGGGCAATGGCACTGGCCGCCGGGATCGCGAAGCCGATCAACGCGCCACCCAGGGCGGTCGCGGCGGCAACGTTGCCGGCACGGATCAGCGTCCACTCCTTGTGCGGCGTCATCCAGGTATAGAGGCAGGCATACAGCCCGAAAACCAGCAGTGCCACCAGCAGGTACAGGACGAATCCCATGACCGCATCCAGGTGCAACGACATCCTCACCGCATCGACCAACATGCTTGTGCCACTCTCTCCATGAACAGGCGGCGACAAATAGCACACCGCATGAAATAACTGAACCCGCATCGTGGCTGCGCAAACAAAAACGCACCGGTTCCCGACGGAGTCCGGTGCGTTGCCAGCCGTGGCGATGGCTCAGCCGCCGGTGCCCCAGATGCCGGCGAGGCTCTGCAACAGCGAGCCGCCGACACCCTGGTCGCCCAGGTATTTGAGGAGGATCGGCGCGAACTGGCCGACCATGCCGCTGTCCATGCCCAGGGCGCCGAAGGCGTTGTCCAGGTCGTGGGTGTTCTTCACGTTGCCCAGCGCGTTACCCAAAGCCGACGAGCCACCTGCCTGGCCGAGCAGGCCGCCGAGCCCGGCCAGCGCGCCGCCGCCCGACAACTGGTCGAGCCCTGGCACGCTCTGGCTCAGTTGCGAATAGTCGTTGCCGCTGAGCTGGTTCTTCGCCAGGCCGAGCATCGCCCCGGCCCCGCCGATGGCCTGCTCCGGGGTGACGTTCAGTTGCGAACCCAGGGCGCTGAGCAGGCCACCCTCCGGCGCCGTGGCATTGCCCTCCTGACCGCCCTGCAGGGCCGACAGCGCATTGGCCGCGTCATTCAGGCTGAACGCCGCGAACACCGGCGTAGCGGCGAAGGCCAGGAGCGAAGCCAGTACGACACCGCGTGGAATTTTCATTGCAGCCACCTCACAAGTCATCGAAGGCCACCGCTGGCCAGCGGTCGGCGCTGGCCATTGGAGTGGGAAAAGCCGGGCTTGTTCCACCCTGCCACCAAGTATGGCGGGGATTGGCCGTGCGGCCTTGCCGTCAGCCGGAAAGCCGCTCGATGGCGGCCTGAACCAGCGGTCTCGCCCATACGGGAATGGCTTGCAGGGCCTGGGCGTCCTTCGGGTCGGGGCTGAGCAGTTGGCCGCCGGCCATTTCCAGGACCAGCAACGGATCGGGAATGGCCTCGCCCGGCGCGACATCGGTGCTGTTGTCGAACACCTGCAGATGCGTCAGGTACGGCATCAGGCTGATCAGGTTGACCCGCGAGTTGACCCAACGCTCACGGATCTTCGGCTCCGGAATGTCATGGCCACCCCGGGCAACCCGCAGACGCACCCGCCGCAGATGCTGCTCCGGCGAGGACAGGCCACAGAACAGCATGATCACATCATGGGTCTGCGCCGCCTGGGCGAGCATCAAGGCGATGGTGTTGCCACCCAGAGTGGTTTCGAAGGCATGGTTGCGCCGCTCACGCAGGGCGTCTTCCAGTTGTTTGCGGCCATGTTCCCAGGCCAGGCCATTGGCACGCTGCTGGTCGATGCCCAGGCTGCTCGCCAGTTCGCGGGCAAAGCTGTCGGGGTCGAACCAGTCCAGGCCATGCTCGGCGAGCAACGCCCCGCCCACCGAACTCTTGCCGGCACCGTTGACCCCGGCCAGGACAAAAATGAACGGGCGTTCGCCGGCCGGCGTTTCGCTCATCAGAACGTGGAACCGGCTTCAGGCCGCTTGCCCAGCTTGCCCTTGGCCGCCAGCAGCGAACGCACCCCCTGGGCCGCCTGGGGTTGTTGCAGGCTTTGCAGGCGCGCGTCAAAACGCTGGGTCAGTTCTTCCAGGGCCGACTGCTCACGATCCTTGTAGGCCTGCACCTGGGCAGTCAGTTGCTGGTAGGTCTCGGCATCCAGCAGGACCATCTCCACGGTGGAGTGGTTGGTCACCGCGACGCTGCCGGACTGATGAACCAGGCGGACCACGTCGGCCCACTTGTTCTTCACCTGGGAAGCGTTCTGGCGCGGCAGATCGAGGAGGTCAGGCAGGGCAATCATGGCGCGTGCTCACAGATTGGGAAGGTCAATCCACTATAACAATCACCAGCCATTTTGGCTATTTTTGCCATATTAGCCTGAAAACAGGCCGACTCCTCGTTGCCGAGTGGCACGAGAATCCGGCCTAAGGGATGGACGACCGACCCTAAGGCAGACGGCCATCCGGGGAGACAATCAAGACAACAGCGATTCAGCGGGAGAAGTCGACGAAGGCCTGGCACAGGGTGAGCAGATAGCGTTCATCGTCCGCATCCATGTCGCCATCCTCATCCATGTCGACCCGGACGTCGACGGTGTCGTAGGTCTTGTCCTCGCCGGACGAGGACACGGCAGAAGCGAAGATGAGTTCATCTCCTTCGTAGAACTCCACCAGCACCTCCGGGCTGCCGTTGCCGTCGATATCTTCCAGTGAAAGTCGGATTTCCTTTTTGGCCATGAAGGCACCTCTTTATCGAGTGATGTGATGGGGGGCCCATGTTGAGAGGCAAGCGCCCTGGCGACCATTGCCCGGCGGCGACAGGCCGCACAGGAAAAGGCGCCCGCACCCGGCGGAAACCCGCATTCGCGGCCTGGGAATCCACGATCGCCGTCCATGCCGGTGCGTGGGCCGGGCATTTGCCGTAAAGTGAGCGCCCCTGAGGGAAGGAATGCGTATGGACGTGAAAATCGGCGGCACCGCCCTGGCAATCATCCTGGCCGGCCTTGGCATCGCCTTCGGCGTGCACGAATGCCGGCGTGGCCCGCTGAACCCCGAACTGCCCGACAACCTCGACGACGAGCAGACCGCCTGGCTGACCCTCGAACACCGCGTCAAGCGCAGCGACCCGGCGCTGACCGAAGTCATCCGCGACCAGCGGACGCTGACCATTCTCTATCAGCCCGGGCCCGATGACGACGAAGCCTGGGTTGCGCGAATGCTGCGTACGATCGGCCAGGGCCTGGCGGCGGTGAACGGTGCACCGGGTGGCAGGCAATACACCCAGGTGACGATCAAGGCGCGGATCGTCGCCACCGATGACGTCGAGCTGGTGTATGGAATGGACGGTTTCGACGCGATCAAGACCCAGCGGGACGGCTACATCAACTTCGCCAGCAGGCCCCGCGAGCTGAAGTTCAGCGGCGAGACCCTGGCCCAGGCCAGCAACTATTGCAGCGATCCGAGTGGCCGTGGCTTCTATCCGGAGTTCTGCCAGCGGGTGAGCGCGGCAAAGGCGGGACAGCGGTGAATGCTTGCATCCGGGAGATCACCGACAGTCCCACGCGCCTAATAGCCCCGCCTTCGATCACCCTCAGCCGGTTATTTCGAAACGACCTTGAGAACTGTCATTTCTGACAGTAGCCGCTCCCCTTCCCGGCCACTCAACATGAAGGCCCACGACAACGGAAGGGAGTACCGACTCATGCGAAACCGACTTGCAAACCGTCTGGCCCTGCTCACCCTGGCGCTGGCCAGCCAGGCCTACGCCGCCGACCCGGTGCAGACCGCGACCTGCCCGGCCAGGGAGCAGATCAGCCAGAGCGAGATGGCCGGTGGCGGCTTCAGCTACCAGGCATCAGGCCCCGGCGGCAGCAGCTGGACAGGAGAGAACGAGGAAGCCAAGGGGGATTATCTGCAACAGGTCGCCTTCATCAGCGCCACCTACAAGGAAAGTACCAAGGCGGTGATCTGCGACTACGAGGGCCCGGGTGACGCCGGCATCCGCCTGGTGCTCAAGGCCTTCGAAGGCTGGCAGCCGGGCCAGGGTACCGACTGGCCCGGCAACACCTGTCAGAACAGCGTGGTCGGCCAGTGTGCATTCGCCTACAGCAAGCTGGCGGCACCCGCCGGCTAGGCGCCGAAAAACAGAAAGGGCGACCGGAGTCGCCCTTTTTTCATCGTGCCCCGTGCTTACGCCGCACTGAACATCTTGTGCGGGTCGATCACGAATTTCTTCGGCACGCCGGCATCGAACTCGCCGTAGCCCTTCGGTGCGTCGTCCAGGCTGATCACCTGCACACCGACCACTTCGGCGATGTTGATGCGGTCCCACATGATCGCCTGCATCAACTGGCGGTTGTACTTCATCACCGGGGTCTGGCCGGTATGGAAGCTGTGGGACTTGGCCCAGCCCAGGCCGAAGCGGATGCTCAGTGCACCGATCTTGGCGGCGGCATCCACCGCACCCGGGTCTTCGGTCACGTACAGGCCGGGGATACCGATCTTGCCGGCCACGCGGGTGACCTGCATCAGCGAGTTGAGCACAGTGGCCGGTGCCTCGTGCTTGGCACCTTCATGGCCATGGCCCCGGGCTTCGAAGCCCACGGCGTCGACCGCACAGTCCACTTCCGGCTCGCCCAGCAGCGCGGCGATCTGCTCGTGCAGCGGCGTGTCGAGGGACAGGTCGGCAATCTCGAAGCCCTGGGCCTTGGCATGGGCCAGACGGGCCGGGTTCAGGTCGCCGACGATGACCACGGCCGCGCCCAGCAGGCGTGCCGAAGCCGCGGCAGCCAGGCCGACCGGGCCGGCACCGGCGACATACACGGTGCTGCCCGGGCCGACGCCGGCGGTGACAGCGCCGTGGAAACCGGTGGGCAGGATGTCGGACAGGCAGGTCAGGTCACGGATCTTTTCCATGGCCTTGTCGCGATCCGGCAGTTTCAACAGGTTGAAATCGGCGTACGGCACCAGCACGTACTCGGCCTGGCCGCCGGTCCAGTCGCCCATGTCGACGTAGCCGTAGGCACCGCCGGCACGCGCCGGGTTGACGGTCAGGCAGACGCCGGTGTGCATTTCCTTGCAGGAACGGCAGCGCCCGCAAGCCACGTTGAACGGCACCGAGACCAGGTCGCCGATCTTCAGGTTCTCGACGTCGCTGCCCTTCTCGACCACTTCACCGGTGATTTCGTGGCCCAGCACCAGGCCGACCTGGGCGGTGGTACGGCCGCGGACCATGTGCTGGTCGGAGCCGCAGATGTTGGTGGATACCACACGCAGGATCACGCCGTGCTCGATCTTCTTGCCACGCGGGTCCTGCATTTTCGGATAGTCGATCTTCTGTACTTCTACCTTGCCAGCGCCAAGGTATACCACTCCACGATTGCCAGACATGCTTTCACCTCGCTGTTGTTTTTATGTAGCTGACGCGTTGCCACGAAGCAACGCGTTGATTGCTCGGGGTTGTGCTTGTGTCTTTTTTACTGCTTTTTTTGTGTTGTTTTCAGGGCCCTGTCGCCAGCAAGCCGGCTCCCACAAGGGGCCGTGGGCACCGCCCAGCGACTGTGGGAGCCGGCTTGCTGGCGATGAGGCCAGAATGGGCGGCATGAAACTCAAAGGACGACCGTCCGGTTGGCGTTGAGGAATACCCGCCGCTCGATGTGGTAGCCCACCGCCCGCGCCAGGGTCAGCCCCTCGATGTCCCGGCCCTTGGCGATCAGGTCCTCGGGGTAGTGGCTGTGATCCACCACCTCGACGCCCTGGGCGATGATCGGCCCTTCGTCCAGGTCGTTGTTGATGTAGTGCGCGGTGGCCCCCACCAGCTTCACCCCCTTGTTGTAGGCCTGATGATAGGGCTTGGCACCCTTGAAGCCCGGCAGCAGCGAATGGTGAATGTTGATGGCGCGACCATCGAGCTTGCGGCACAGTTCCGGCGACAGCACCTGCATGTAGCGGGCGAGAATCACCAGTTCGGCACCGGACTCCTCGATCACCTGCCACACCTGCCGTTCCTGGGCCGGTTTGTCGTTGGGGTCGAGGGGGAAATGGTAGTAGGGAATCTGGTGCCAGTCGGCCAGGGGCTTGAGATCGGGATGGTTGGACACCACCGCGACCACGTCCATGGACAATTGGCCGATCCGCTGGCGGTAGAGCAGGTCGTTGAGACAGTGATCGGCCTTGGAGACCATGATCACCACTTTCGGCCGGTAGTTCGGCGCGGTCAGCTCGAAGGTCATGCCGAACGCCTTGCCACGCTCGGCCAGGCCTGCGCGGAACGCCTGTTCGTCGAAGCCTTCGGACTGGCGGAATTCCACACGAATGAAGAACCGGCCCGAAAGGCGGTCATCGAACGAATGGTGTTCAGTGACGTAGCAGCCCTGCTCGAACAGGAAGCGGGTCACCGCATCCACCGTGCCGAGCACGCTGGGGCAATCGGCGGTCAAGATCCATGTATCGGGGGCGCGGCTCATCGGGTGACTCCTGTTCTTGAATGCTGCAAAAACCTGGGTGGGTCTGGCACTGATCCCCGAAGAAAGGAGATCGCTTCTGCAAGGGGCTTGCGGGTCTACCCGTGGCGAGGGGGCTTGCCCCCGCTCGGCTGCAGAGCAGCCGTAAAACCGGCAAACTCAGTGTGTCAGACACACCGCGTGCTCAGGGTTCGGGGCTGCCTTGCAGCCCAGCGGGGGCAAGCCCCCTCGCCACAGCTATACTTTTCGCCCAAATGTGCCTCCTGATACAGGCCCTCGGCACATTTCAGCCTCAAGCCTGAACGTTCAGGCCGTACTCCGCTGCCGCATCCTGCAGCCACAACCACCAGTAGTCCGAGAAGCTGCGACGGATCACCAGTTCCCAGGTGTCTTCGCCAGTGTGACGGATGATCAGCTGCGACTTGGCGAACACCGTACCGACAGCCTTGCCGACCGGGAAGTTGTTCGGGTGCACGTCGTAGCTGGTCGACTTCATCAGCACCTGGCGCACGTTCGGGCCGCTCAGTTCCAGCAGTTGCTGACCACCGCTGACGTTGACGATCGCGATGTGCAGGTCGCCCAGCGCTTCGCGCAGGGCCTTTTCGGCGGCGTATTCCTCGCCGGTCGGCACCACCAGCAGCCACTCGTCCGGGCCGAGCCACTGCAGGCTGGTCTCGCCCTTGGCGACGACGGTCAGGGCCACGGGCAGGTCCAGGCCCAGGGCCTTCTTCACGCCAGCGGCGAATGCCGGGTCATGGGCGTCACCACGGATGGTCAGGTGGCCGAGCAGTTTCTTTTCCCGCACGGTCACGCCGGCGTTCTTGCGGCCCTTGCCCACCAGGCTGGCCAGATCGGCATGGTGCAACGACGACTCGGCCTTGGCCCCGGAAGTCGGGCGTTGCTGGTAAACGTTGGCTGTGCTCATGTGAAACACCTGTATTGAATTCTGTCTCTGATCGTTCCCACTCTCTGCGTGGGAATGCCGCCATGGACGCTCCGCGTCCGCTCTTGGGGTACGGAGCGCCCCGGGATGCATTCCCACGCGGAGCGTGGGAACGATCGACTTAGATGTTCTGGCGATCGCCTTTCGGATCGAAGAACACCGAGGACACGATCTCCGCCTCGATCACGCTGCCATCGGCCAGCGGTGCGAACACGCGCTCACCCATACGCTTGAGACCACCCTTGACCACCGCCATGGCGAACGAGTAGCCAAGGGAGTTATGGGCATAGCTGGAGGTCACGTGACCGACCATCTTCATCGGGATCGACTGCTTCGGATCGAACACCAGTTGCGCCCCTTCAGGCAGCCACTTGGTCGGATCGATCGGCTTGAGGCCGACCAGTTGCTTGCGATCCTCGCGCACGCAGTCCTCGCGGTTCATCCCGCGCCAGCCGATCCAGGAGAACGGCTTGGTACGGCCGACGC
>NZ_AQOH01000073.1 GCF_000364705.1 Pseudomonas fuscovaginae SE-1
TAGGTTCTGTATGAAAACCTTTGAAACCCCATCGCGGCCCCTGGCGGCCTGAGTTTTCGTAGAGTTCTCGCCATTTAGGCGAAGGACTCTGCCATGCCCAAACGATACGAACTTTCCGACGCAGACTGGGAAATAGTCGCTGATCTTTTTGCTGCACATCGGCGCACCGGGCGCCCAAGACTCGACGACCGCTTGATGCTCAACGGCGTGTTATGGGTGCTCTGCTCCGGTGCGGCATGGCGTGATATGCCTGAGCGATTTGGGCCTTGGTCGACGGTCTATCAGCGATTTCGAGATTGGCGAAACCAGGGCACCTTCAACAAGATGCTCAAGCGGCTACACGTCAAACTCAATGCGCAAGGCTTGATCGACCTGAATACCTGGTGCATCGACTCAACGGCAGTGAAAGCCACCCGAGCCTCTTGCGGCGCAGGCAAAAAAGGGGGCCGCAAGAACCATCGGACCACGCACTTGGAAGAAGTCGGGGTGGGCTGACGACGAAAATTCACATGGTCTGCGACGCCCGAGGCATACCGCTCCACTTCACCCTCTCTGGTGGACAGGCAAGCGACATTTCACATGCTCAACCGCTGCTCGATGGTGTCCACATCCCCTCTGGTCGAGGTAGGCCACGCAAGCGGTGCCGCTGGCTCTTGGCAGACAAGGGATATGACGCTGACTCGTTGCGCCGCTACTGCGATCGTTATCGAATGCAGCCGGTGATTCCCCAGCGGGATATGAAGCGCAAACCAAAGCCCGGCTTGCCGCGTCTCTTCGACAAACCCAAATATCGGCAGCGGAATGTGATCGAGCGGCTATTTGGTTGGCTCAAGGAACACCGCCGCCTGGGAACACGCTATTGCAAGCTGGCGGAAAGCTTTGCAGCGATGGTCACACTGGCTTGCTGGCGGCGGTGTCTACGACATTTCTTTTCGTACAGTGCCTA
>NZ_AQOH01000074.1 GCF_000364705.1 Pseudomonas fuscovaginae SE-1
GCTCCGCGTGGGAATGCATCACCCGACGCTCCGCGTCACAGGGCCAGCATCATCCTCACCCGACATAGATGTTAAAGTCCTGCCTCCGTTTCTGAATTCTCCAAGGAAGTCCTCATGCCGGACGCGACGTCACTCAATCCTGCGTTCATGGTCGTTCAGAGCAACAGCCCTGAGGAACTACGCAGCCTGGTGATCAACGTGATGCGGCGTTATCCCCTGGCTCCCTTGGAGAATGAAATCGCCCTGGTGCAGAGCAACGGCATCGCCCAGTGGCTGAAGCTGGCCCTGGCCGAAGATGCCGAGGACGACGACTCCGGCGGTTGCGGCATCGCCGCCGCCATCGATGTGCAACTGCCCGGCACCTTCATGTGGCAGCTCTACCGCATGGTCCTGGGGCGCGACGAGATCCCGGCCAAGTCGCTGCTCGACAAGGCCCCGCTGACCTGGCGCCTGATGCGCCTGCTGCCGGAACTGATCGGCCAGCCGCACTTCCAGCCCCTGCAACGTTTCCTGAGCCACGACAGCGACCTGCGCAAACGCTACCAATTGGCCGAGCGCCTGGCCGACCTGTTCGACCAATACCAGGTCTACCGTGCCGACTGGCTGGAGGACTGGGCCGCTGGCCGGCACCAACTGCGCGGCGTACGCGGCGAGATCAAGCCGCTGAGCCCGGCCAACTGCTGGCAGGCCGAGCTGTGGCGCGCACTGTTGCTGGACGTCGGCACCGAGGGCATGGCCCAGAGCCGGGCCGGTGTTCACCAGCGCTTCATCGAGCGTATCAACAACCTCGAAACGGCCCCGCGAGGCCTGCCGCCCCGGGTGATCGTCTTCGGTATCTCCTCGCTACCAGCCCAGGCCCTCGAGGCCCTGGCCGGCCTGGCACGGTTCAGCCAGGTGCTGCTCTGCGTGCACAACCCGTGTCGTCACCACTGGACCGACATCGTCGCCGACAAGGACCTGCTGCGTAACGAATACAAACGCCAGTCACGCAAGGCCGGCATGCCGGTGGTCCTCGACCCAGAAGCCCTGCACCAGCACGCCCACCCGCTGCTGGCCGCCTGGGGCAAGCAGGGCCGCGACTACATCAACCTGCTCGACAGTTATGATGACCCGAGCAGCTACCGGGCGGCCTTTCGCGAGGGTCGCATCGACCTGTTCAGCGACAGCACGCCAACGACCCTGCTCAACCAGTTGCAGGACGATATCCTCGAACTGCGCCCGCTGGCCGAAACCCGTGAACGCTGGCCTGCTGTCGACCCGCGGGAGGATCAGTCGATCCGTTTCGAAGTCGCCCACAGTGCCCAGCGCGAAGTGGAAATCCTTCATGACCAGTTGCTCGCCCGCTTCAGCGCCAACCCGGATCTGCGCCCGCGCGACGTGATCGTCATGGTTCCCGATATCGACAGCTACGCTCCGCATATCCGCGCAGTGTTCGGGCAGCTCGAACGCAACGATCCGCGGTTCATCCCGTTCACCCTGGCCGACCAGGGCCAGCGCGGACGCGACCCGCTGCTGATCGCCGTCGAGCACCTGCTGAAACTGCCTGACAGCCGTTTCCCGGTCAGCGAAATTCTCGATCTGCTCGATGTGCCGGCCCTGCGCGCCCGTTTCAATGTCCAGGAGCGCGACCTGCCGACCCTGCACCGCTGGATCGAAGGCGCGGGCATCCGTTGGGGGCTCAGTGCCGAGCAACGTGCCGACCTTGGCCTGCCCGAGGAGCTGGAGCAGAACAGCTGGCGTTTCGGCCTGCGCCGCATGTTGCTTGGCTACGCCGTCGGCACCGGTGAGGGCTGCGAAGGCATCGAACCCTACGACGAAATCGGTGGCCTCGATGCGGCCCTGATCGGCCCGGTGGTCGCCCTGCTCGATGCCCTGGAAATCGCCCACCGGGAACTCTGCGTGCCGGCTCGTCCGCAGCAGTGGGGCGAGCGCCTGCAGGCGCTGTTGCAACTGTTTTTCCTCGCCAGCACCGAGCATGACGACTACCTGCTGATCCAGCTCGAACAACTGCGCGCTACCTGGCTGGAAACCTGCGAAGCCGTCGACCTGCGGGAAGAACTGCCGCTGACGGTGGTGCGCGAGGCCTGGCTGGCGGGTCTTGACCAGGGCCGCCTTTCCCAGCGTTTCCTCGCCGGTGCGGTGAACTTCTGCACCCTCATGCCGATGCGGGCGATTCCGTTCAAGCTGGTCTGCCTGCTCGGCATGAATGACGGTGACTACCCGCGCGCCCAACCGCCGCTGGACTTCGACCTGATGGGCAGCGACTACCGCCCCGGCGACCGCTCGCGCCGTGAGGACGACCGCTACCTGCTGCTCGAAGCCGTGCTCTCGGCCCGCGAGCAGTTGTACATCAGTTGGATCGGTCGCAGCATCCGCGACAATAGCGAACGTCCGGCCTCGGTGCTGATCGGTCAGTTGCGCGACCATATCGCCAGCGGCTGGCGACTGCCCGGCGCCGACGGCGAACACCTGCTCAAAGCCCTGACCCGTGAGCATCCGTTACAGCCGTTCAGTGCCCGCTATTTCCACGAGGGCAATGCCGGCCTGTTCAGCTATGCGCGGGAGTGGCAGCAGTTGCATCAGCCACCGGCTTCTGCCGAGCTGGCCGAAGAGCTTGCCCCCTACAGCCAGGACGAACCCCTGACCCTGACACAACTGCAGGATTTCCTGCGCAACCCCGTGCGGCATTTCTTCAGCCAGCGCCTGAAAGTCTTCTTCGAGGCCGCCGAGGCGCCGCTGGCTGACGAGGAGCCCTTCGTCCTCGATGCCCTGCAACGCTACAGCCTCAGCGACAGCCTGCTCACGGCCGCGCTGCAGCAGGCGGACGCCCCCCAGCAGGCGTTGAACGACCAGGCCCGCCGCCTGCAGGGCAGCGGTCTGCTGCCCATGGCCGGCTTCGGCGAACTGCTGCAACAGGAACTGATCGAGCCGCTGCCCGGCTTGCTGGAGCGCTACCGGCAACTGCTGACGCTCTGGCCGACGCCGCTGCCCAGCGCCGTGCCGGTCAGCATCGACAGCCACGGCGTGCGCCTGGAAGGTTGGCTGGCCGGCCTGCACCAACGTGGCGATGGCGGCTACCTGGCCGTTACGACGATCCCCAACAGTATCGGCTCGCTCAAGAGCCGCAAATGGCATCGCCTGACCAGGCCCTGGGTCGAGCACCTGGTGGCCTGTGCCTGCGGGTTGCCACTGAACACCGCGCTGGTCGCCAGCGACGACACCCTGCTGCTGCCACCCTTCGAAACGGAACGGGCCAACACGTTGCTTGGTGAGCTGCTGCTGGCCTGGCAGGTCGGCATGCGCCGGCCCTTGCCGGTGGCGGTCAAGACCGCCTTCGCCTGGCTGTCCCAATCGGACCCGGCCAAGGCCGAGGCGGCCGCCCGCAAGGCCTACGACGGCGATGGCGTCAACAGCGAGGGCGAACGGCGGGAAAGTGCGGCCCTGGCCCGGCAGTTCGCCGATTACGACGTGCTGGTCGCCAGCGAAGAATTCGAAGGCTGGTGTGACAGCCTCTATCGCCCCTTGCTCGAAGCACCGTGGCGTTCCCTGGTCAATGAGGAGTCGCGCTGATGAATGACAAGACTCCACTGGCCCTGGCCTTCCCCCTGCGCGGCAGCCAGCTGATCGAGGCCAGTGCCGGCACCGGCAAGACCTTCACTATCTCCGCCTTGTACCTGCGCCTGGTCCTCGGCCATGGTGGCGACGCCGCCGGCTTCGGACGCGAGCTGCTGCCGCCGCAGATCCTCGTGGTGACCTTCACCGACGCGGCGACCAAGGAATTGCGCGACCGCATCCGCACCCGCCTGGCCGAAGCCGCGCGGTTTTTCCGTGACGAGATTGCGCCCCCGGACGACCTGATCGCCCAACTGCGCGCGGAGTACGCCGCCGAGCAATGGCCCGCCTGCGCCAACCGCCTCGACATCGCCGCGCAATGGATGGACGAGGCGGCGGTGTCGACCATCCACGGCTGGTGCCAGCGCATGCTGCGCGAGCACGCCTTCGACAGCGGCAGCCTGTTCACCCAGACCCTGGAAGCCGACCACAGCGAACTGCTCGGCGAAGTGTTGCGCGATTACTGGCGGCTCTATTGCTACAAGATGCAGGGCGACGCGCTGCACTGGGTGCGCGCCAACTGGGTCGGGCCTGACGCGCTATTGCCGAGGGTGCGGGCGCTGTTCGGCAATGTCGAGCGTGACAACGAGGAAGGTACCCCGGAGCCTGCCGAACTGATCGAGGCCTGTCTGCTCGAACGCCGTGAGGCGCTGTTGCAGATCAAGGCGCCCTGGAAGCAGTGGGCGGCCGAACTGCGCGAGATCTGTCTGCAAGGCGTCGCGAGCAAGGCGGTCGATGGCCGCAAGATGCAGGCACGCTACTTCGAACCCTGGTTCGAAAAACTCACGGCCTGGGCCGAAGACCCAGCGTTGGAGCAACTGGACATCGGCACCGGCTTTACCCGGCTGACCCCCGACGGCATGGCCGAAGCCTGGAAGGGTGAGGCCCCACGGCATCCGGCGCTCGACGCGATGGTGGCCCTGAAGGCCAGCCTCGATGCCCTGCCGACCCCCGATGCCGCCGTGCTGGAGCACGCCGCCCGCTGGGTCGGTGCTCGTTTCGAGGACGAGAAGCGCCGTCGCGCAGAAATGGGTTTCGACGACATGCTGCTACGCCTCGACGCCGCGTTGCGCGCCGAAGGTGGCGAGCGCCTGGCCGGGCTGATCCGCGAGCAGTTCCCGGTGGCGCTGATCGACGAATTCCAGGACACCGACCCGGTGCAGTACCGGATCTTCGAAAGCATCTACCGTATCGAGGACAACAGCCCCGACGGCGGCCTGTTCCTGATCGGCGACCCGAAGCAGGCGATCTACGCCTTCCGCGGCGCCGATATCTACACCTACCTGCGCGCGCGCCAGGCCACCCTTGGGCGCCTGCACACCCTGGACACCAACTTCCGCTCCAGCCATGCGATGGTCCGCTCGGTCAATCATGTGTTCGAACGGGCCGAGCAACGCGAGCAGGGGCGGGGAGCCTTTCTGTTCCGCGACGGTAAAGACAACCGGGTCCCATTCGTTTCGGTAGCCGCCCAGGGTCGCAAGGAAGCGTTCCAGATCGATGGTCAGCCCCAGGCCGCCCTGAACGTCTGGCAGTTGTCCTCCGAGCAGCCGCTGTCCGGTGCAATCTATCGCCAGCAACTGGCGGCCAGCTGTGCCAGCGAGATCGTCGGCCTGCTCAATGGCGGGCAGCAGGGCCGCGTCGGTTTCAGCCGCGACGGGCAACTGCAGGGCGTATTGCCCTCGGATATCGCCATCCTGGTCCGTGACGGCAAGGAAGCCCAGGCGGTGCGCGGCGAACTGGCCGCGCGCGGAGTGCGCAGCGTCTATCTGTCGGACAAGGACTCGGTGTTCGCCGCCCAGGAAGCCCACGACCTGCTGACCTGGCTCAAGGCCTGCGCCGAACCGGATGTGGAGCGCCCGCTGCGCGCGGCCCTGGCCTGCATCACCCTGAACCTGCCGCTGGCCGAGCTGGAGCGGCTGAACCAGGACGAACTGGCCTGGGAGGCGCGGGTCATGCAGTTCCGTGGCTACCGTACGCTGTGGCGAACCCAGGGCGTACTGCCGATGCTGCGCCGTCTGTTGCATGACTTCCAGTTGCCCCAGGCGCTGATGGCCCGCAGCGACGGCGAGCGGGTGCTGACCAACCTGCTGCACCTGTCCGAACTGCTGCAACAGGCCTCCGGCGAGCTGGACGGCGAACAGGCGCTGATCCGCCATCTGGGCGAGCACCTGGCGCTGTCCGGCCAGGCTGGCGAAGAGCAGATCCTGCGCCTGGAAAGCGACGAGCAACTGGTCAAGGTGGTGACCATCCACAAATCCAAGGGCCTGGAATACCCGCTGGTGTTCCTCCCCTTCATCTGTTCGGTGAAACCGGTGGATGGCAGCCGGCTGCCGTTGCATTACCACGACAGCGACGGCAAGGCCCAGGTCAGCCTCAAGCCCACCGCGCAGTTGATCGCCCAGGCCGACGACGAGCGCCTGGCCGAAGACCTGCGCCTGCTCTACGTGGCGTTGACCCGTGCCCGGCATGCCTGCTGGCTGGGGGTGGCCGACCTCAAACGGGGTAACCACAACAGCTCGGTGCTGCACCTGTCGGCCCTGGGCTACCTGCTCGGTGGCGGGGCGGTGCTGGGCGAATCCACTGCCCTGACCGGCTGGCTGCGCGATCTGCAACAGGGCTGTCCGGCATTGCTCTGCCAGGAACTGCCGGCGCCCAGCGACCTGGCGTACCAGCCGCCACGCAACCAGGCGACTCTGCTCGAACCGCTGCTGCCCGTGCGCAAGGCCGCCGAGCATTGGTGGATCGCCTCCTACAGCGCCCTGCGCATCAGCGAGCAGTGGGGGCCTGGCAGTGACGAGGCTCCGGAAAGCCCCCAGGCCCAGAAGCTCTTCGACGACGAGCGCCTGGACCCGGACGCGCCGCGCGAAGTGGCCGCCAGTGGTGGTGATATCCATCGCTTCCCCCGTGGCCCGAATCCCGGAACCTTTCTTCATGGTCTGCTGGAATGGGCCGGTGACGAGCGCTTCACGGCCGACCGCGAGCTGATCGAAAAGGCCGTCGCGCCGCGTTGCAACCTGCGCGGCTGGAAGGGTTGGATCGAAACCCTGAGCGACTGGCTCGCTCATCTGCTGCAGGTACCGTTCCGCCTGGGCGACGGCCAGCCGCCGGTGGCACTCAACAGCCTTGCCAGCTATCAGGTCGAGATGGAATTCTGGTTCGCCAGCCACAAGGTCGACGTGCAGCAGGTCGACGAACTGGTGCGTCGCCACACCCACGGCGGCATCGCCCGGGCGGCGGCCGAACCGGTGCTGCTCAATGGCATGTTCAAGGGCTTCATCGACCTGACCTTCGAACACCAGGGCCGCTACTACGTGGCCGACTACAAGTCCAACTGGCTGGGAGCCGACGATAGCGCCTATACCGAGCAGGCCATGGCCGCGTCGATCCTCGACAACCGCTACGACCTGCAGTACGTGCTCTACCTGCTGGCCCTGCATCGCCAGCTCCAGGCACGGGTGCCGGACTACGACTACGACCGGCACATGGGGGGCGCCCTGTATCTGTTTTTGCGCGGCACCCGTGCGCCGAGCCAGGGCGCCTATTTCGCCCGTCCGCCACGCGTGCTGATCGAACAGTTGGACCTGCTGTTCCAGGGCAAGCCCGTGCCGAAATCCGAACCCGCCTGGGAGCAGGGGAGTCTGCTATGAAACGTTCCTTTGCCGACCTGCTGCCCACCGCGCTGAGCGATGACAGCCTCGCCGAATTGGCGCCGCTGAGTCGCGCCGACGACCTGTTGCTGCTGCTCGAACGCTGGTTCGAGCGTGGCTGGGTGCGGGCGCTGGACAAGGCCTTCGTCGCCTTCCTGCATGAACTCGATCCCCAGGGCGATCCGCTGGTACTGCTGGCGGCGGCCCTGACCAGCCATCAACTGGGGCACGGGCATGTCTGCCTCGATCTGTTCGAGACCCTGAGCGAGCCGGACTTCGCCCTGTCGCTGCCGCCGGAAGGCGATGTGCAGGGCGGGGCGCTGCTGTTGCCCTCGCAACTGTTGGTGGCGCTGGACGGCGAGGTCTGGTGCCAGGCGCTGCAGGCCAGCCCGCTGGTGGCACTGGCCGGCGACGAAAGCCTGGAGGCCGGGCAACGGCCGCTGGTGCTCAGTGGCCGACGCTTGTACCTGCGCCGTTACTGGACCTACGAACGGCGCATCGACAGCGCCCTGCGCCTGCGCCTCGCCGAACCGGAAGCCAGCCCGGACGACCTGGCCCGACGCCTGACCGAGCTGTTCGGCGCTGCCGGCAGCGGTGGGCGCATCGACTGGCAGAAACTGGCCTGTGCCCTGGCCACGCGCGGAGCGTTCAGTATCGTCACCGGCGGCCCCGGTACCGGCAAGACTACCACCGTGGTACGTCTGCTCGCCTTGCTCCAGGCCCCGGCGGTGGAGGCGGGCCAGCCGCTGCGCATTCGCCTCGCCGCGCCGACCGGCAAGGCCGCCGCGCGCCTGACCGAATCCATCAGTGCCCAGGTACGCTCGTTGACCATCGACGAGGCGGTCCGCGCGAGGATCCCCAGCGAGGTCACCACCGTGCACCGTCTGCTTGGCAGCCGTCCGGGTACCCGACACTTCCGCCACCACGCCGGCAATCGCCTGCCGCTGGATGTGCTCGTGGTGGACGAGGCATCGATGATCGACCTGGAGATGATGGCCAACCTGCTCGACGCATTGCCGGTGCATGCGCGGCTGGTGTTGCTGGGCGACAAGGATCAACTGGCCTCGGTAGAGGCCGGCGCGGTGCTCGGCGACCTGTGCCGCGATGCCGAGGAGGGCTGGTACAGCGCCGAAACGCGCGCCTGGCTGCAGGCGGTCAGTGGCGAGGATATCGGCACCAGCGGCTTGCGCGAGGCCGCCGCGGGCAGCCATCCGCTGGCCCAGCAGGTGGTGATGCTGCGCCACTCGCGGCGCTTTGGCGAAGGCAGTGGCATCGGCCAACTCGCTCGTTTGGTCAACCAGCAGGCGGCGGATGAGGCCCGTGCGTTGTTGCAGGCGGGCGCGCATGCCGACCTGTTCGCCCTGGCCCTCAAGGGCGAGCAGGACCGCCAGTTCGACAAGCTGGTGCTCGATGGCGAGGGCGTCAACCGCAAGGGCTATCGCCATTACCTCGACGTGATGCGCAGCGGCCGCCCACCGGCCTACAGCGATCTTGACGACCCGTGCTGGGAAGACTGGGCGCGCTCGGTGCTGCGCGCCTTCGACGAGTTCCAGTTGCTCTGCGCCGTGCGCAAGGGCCCCTGGGGCGTCGAGGGCCTGAACCAGCGGATCACCGCAGCGTTGTATGCGCGGCGGCTGATCGACAGCGACCAGCACTGGTACGAAGGCCGACCGGTGCTGATGACCCGCAACGACTATGGCCTGGGCCTGATGAACGGTGACATCGGCATCGCCCTGCGCCTGCCCGAGCGCGATGGACCGGACGCCGGCCGGCAGGTGCTGCGGGTGGCGTTTCCCCGTAACGATGGCCAGGGTGGGGTGCGCTTCGTGCTGCCGAGCCGGCTGAACGACGTGGAAACCGTCTACGCCATGACCGTACACAAGTCTCAGGGCTCGGAGTTCACCCACACCGCGCTGATCCTGCCCGAGGCCTTGAATCCGGTGCTGACCAAGGAACTGATCTACACCGGGATCACCCGGGCCAAGGACTGGTTCAGCCTGTTGGAGCCGCGTGGCGGGGTGTTCGAGGAGGCGGTGCGGCGCAAGGTCAAGCGCCTGAGCGGGTTGATGCTGGAGCTGGGTTAGCGCACGCCCTGGCACTGCCTGGCCACTGATGTGCTACCGTCTTGGCATTATTCTGACGTAACATTGAGAAAATTCTCATATGGACGTGGCTGCGTGGATGATGTGGCGGTTTTCTGGCGCTAAACGGTTGGCATTGTCCGCCATATGCTGCCTGTTCATGCACTCGAGCATGGCCCAGGACACGCAGCCCCGTGGTGCCGCCGACCAGCGCGCGCAGGCCGTGACCCAGGTTGTGCTGGGTATTCTCAGCTACGCCCGCTGGCCGGTGGAGCCGGCGCAGTTGCGCCTGTGCATCGTTGGCCCGACCCAATACACCGACGACCTGGTCAAGGGCACGGCCCAGGCGTCGGGCCGCCCGGTGCAGGTCCAGCGCCTGCTGGCCAATAGCACGGCCGTCGCCAGCAGTTGCGACGCGGTCTACATCGGCCAGCTTTCCGCCGAGGAACGCAGCCAACTGTTCGCCGCGCTGGCCGGGCAAGCGGTGTTGAGCATCAGCGAAGCAGGCGACCAGTGCACCGTCGGCAGCCTGTTCTGCCTGCGCGTCAGCGACGACCAGGTCGCATTCGAGGTCAACCTGGACTCGGTGGCCCGCAGCGGCGTGCGCATTCATCCCAGCGTCCTGCAACTGTCCCGCCGGCGAGCCGCACAACCATGATCGGTCTGCACAAGCCTGACAATCGCCGCAGCCTGCGTTCGGTGCTGGGACGCGGGCATATGCTGGCCGCGCTGGCGGCGGTCGGCCTGGTCAGCGTTTCGCTGACCTTGCTCGGTGTGCTGGCGTTGCGGGTCTACGCCGACCACAACCTGCACCTGATCGCCCGTTCCATCAGCTATACCGTCGAGGCGGCGGTGGTGTTCAACGACCGTGGCGCGGCGGCCGAGGCCCTGGACCTGATCGCCTCGACCGAAGAAGTGGCCGACGCCGAGATCTTTACCGCTGGCGGCCAGCGCCTGGCTCACTGGCAGCGCCCGGAAACCGGTCTGCTGTCGCGGTTGGAAATGCGACTGGCGAGGAGTCTGCTGGAGCAGCCCATCGAACTGCCGATCCTGCATCAGGACCGGGAGGTCGGCAGCGTCCGCCTGACCGGCCATGGCGCCAGCCTGATGCGCTACCTGCTCAGCGGTCTGGCCGGCATCCTGGTGTGCAGCGTGCTGGCGGCCTGGCTTGGCCTGCACCTGGCCCGTCGGCTGCTGCGCGGGATTCTCGTGCCATTGCGCAGCCTGGCCGAGGTGGCCCACGCCGCCCGTAGCGAACGGGCCTTCGACCGCCGGGTACCGCCGGCGCGGATTGCCGAACTGGACAACCTCGGCAACGACTTCAATGCCCTGCTCGATGAGCTGGAGGCCTGGCAGGCGCACCTGCAGAGCGAGAACCAGACCCTGGCGCACCAGGCCAGCCACGACAGCCTGACCGGCCTGCCCAACCGGGCGTTCTTTGAAGGCCGGTTGATGCGTGCCTTGCGTAATGGCGCCAGACAGGGCGAGCGGGTCGCGGTGCTGTTTCTCGACAGTGACCGTTTCAAGGAAATCAACGATACCTTCGGCCATGCGGCGGGCGATGCGGTGTTGGTGGCCGTGGCTACGCGGGTACGTGCGCAACTGCGTGAGGATGACCTGGTGGCGCGGCTCGGCGGTGACGAGTTCGCCGTGCTGCTGACCCCGCTGCACAACATCGAGGACGCCGAGCGGATTGCCGAGAAGATCATCGCCAGCATGGAGCTGCCGATTCCGGTACCCGGCCCGACCCCGGTCGTCACGTCGCTGACTATCGGCATTGCCGTCTACCCCGATCACGGCAACACCCCGGCCTCGCTGCTCAATGCCGCCGATGCCGCCATGTACCAGGCCAAGCGCCTTTCCCGTGGCAGCCAACACACCGCGCAGTCGGAGCACTGCGCTGCTTCAGTCCCCACCCGGAGTTGAACCCTTGCTGATCTTTACCCAACGTTCCCTGCGCTTTTTCAGCGTTGCCCTGTTTGCCGCGCTGCTGGCCCTCGGCGGTTGTCAGACGGCGGCGCAGAAAGGCCTGACCCCGGCGCAGGTTGCCGTCCTCAAGCAGCAGGGCTTCCAATTGACGGATGATGGCTGGGCCTTTGGCCTGTCGGGAAAAGTGTTGTTCGGCAGCGACCTGGACGGCTTGAACAAGGAAAGCGAGACCATCGTCCAGCGTATCGCCAAGGCCCTGCTGAGCGTGGACATCCAGCGGGTGCGGGTGGACGGGCACACCGATGCCTCCGGCAAGGATGAGTACAACGAACAGCTCTCGGTACGCCGGGCCAACAGCGTAGCGACGGTCCTGCGGCAGTCCGGGATGAAACCGGAAAACATCCAGGTCCGCGGCCTGGGCAGCCGCGAGCCGGTGGCCAGCAACGGCACCGTGGCCGGGCGTACGGAGAATCGTCGGGTGGCGATCGTGGTGATTGCCGACTGACCCTGCCGGGGCAGAGTTGCGCCCCGTGGCGAGCGGGCTTGCCCGCGCTGGGCTGCATGGCAGCCCCAGAACCTGACAACTGGGTGTGTCAGGCAAAATGGGGCTGCTGGTTTTACGGCTGCTTCGCAGCCGAGCGCGGGCAAGCCCGCTCGCCACAGGAGATTGCTGTCCCCGCTCAAGATCTACCCCCACAGCCCTCATGCCTTGCTGGTGGCATGTACTCAAAAATGGTGTGTTTTTCTTTTGGTGGTTGAGAGCTTGTGGTGTCCTGGTCGACGAACCGCAGCTCCTGTGCTTCACCCAGCAGCAACGGCCGATTCAACTCCGTGACTTCGCGGATGTAGTCCCACAACAGATTGATCCGCTTCAACTTCCTCAAGTCCTCCCGGCAATACATCCAGAACTGCCGGGTGACACTCACCTCGTCCGGCAGCACCGGCAGCAGGTTCGGATCCTGCGCCGCCAGGAAGCACGGCAGGATCGCCAGCGCCCGGCCTTGCTGCGCCGCGACGAACTGGGCGATCACGCTGGTGCTGCGCAGGTTGGCGGTGGCGTTGGGCAGCAGATTGGCCAGGTACAGCAGCTCGTTGCTGAAGGCCAGGTCATCGACATAACTGACGAAGCGGTGCCGCCCCAGGTCGCTGGCGTGGCGGATCGGCGGGTGCTGATCCAGATACGGCTGGGTCGCATACAGCTGCAGCCGGTAGTCGCACAGCTTGCAGCAGACATACGGTCCGTGCTCCGGCCGCTCCAGGGCGATGACGATATCGGCCTCGCGCTTGGACAGGCTGATGAAGTGCGGCAGCGGCAGGATATCCACCGAGATCGCCGGATAGGCGTCGACGAAATGGCTCAGTTGCGGGGTGATGAAGAAGCTGCCGAAGCCCTCCGTGCAGCCCATGCGCACATGCCCCGAGAGCGCCACGCCAGAGCCCGAGACCTGCTCGCAGGCCATGTGCAGGGTGCTTTCGATGGACTCGGCATAACCCATCAGCCGCTGGCCTTCGGCGGTCAGGACGAAGCCGTTGGTGCGCGACTTTTCGAACAGCAGGGTGCCCAGGGCCGTCTCCAGCGAACTGATGCGCCGTGACACCGTGGTGTAGTCCACCGCCAGGCGCTTGGCCGCGCTGCTGGCCTTGCGGGTACGGGCAACCTCGAGGAAAAACTTCAGGTCGTCCCAGTTCAATGAACCCAAAGACGTGATGTTTTTTTGCATGTTGGTCCGGTTTTTATGTGCGTTCTTATTAGAAGAATGCACATCTATACTCCAAAAACAGTCCAGTCACCATGCTCGGGCGTCGCGGCGCCCGCCCAGGATTCGGCCATTACAATAATTCAGGAGACTTCCATGAACGTTTCTCTCAAGCCCGACGCCACCCTCAAGACCGCCCGCCTATTGATCGACGGCGAATGGGTCGAATCCCAGAGCAGTGAATGGCACGACATCGTCAACCCGGCGACCCAGGAAGTGCTGGCCAAGGTGCCCTTCGCCACCGCCTCCGAAGTGAACGCCGCGATCGATGCCGCTCAGCGCGCCTTCCAGACCTGGAAGCTGACCCCCATCGGCGCGCGCATGCGCATCATGCTCAAGCTGCAGGCGCTGATTCGCGAACACTCCAAGCGCATCGCCGCGGTGCTCAGCGCCGAGCAGGGCAAGACCCTGGCCGACGCCGAGGGCGATATCTTCCGCGGCCTGGAAGTGGTCGAGCACGCCTGCTCGATCGGCACCCTGCAGATGGGCGAGTTCGCCGAGAACGTCGCCGGTGGCGTCGATACCTACACCCTGCGCCAGCCGATCGGTGTCTGCGCCGGGATCACCCCGTTCAACTTCCCGGCGATGATTCCGCTGTGGATGTTCCCGATGGCGATCGCCTGCGGCAACACCTTCGTCCTCAAACCGTCCGAGCAGGATCCGCTGTCGACCTTGATGCTGGTGGAACTGGCGCTGGAGGCCGGCGTGCCGGCGGGCGTGCTCAACGTGGTGCACGGCGGCAAGGAGGTGGTGGATGCGCTCTGCACCCACAAGGATATCAAGGCGGTGTCCTTCGTCGGCTCGACCGCCGTCGGTACCCACGTCTATGACCTCGCCGGCCGCCACGGCAAGCGCGTGCAGTCGATGATGGGCGCCAAGAACCATGCGGTGGTGCTGCCCGATGCCAATCGCGAGCAGACCCTCAACGCCCTGGTCGGTGCCGGTTTCGGCGCGGCCGGCCAGCGTTGCATGGCCACGTCGGTGGTGGTGCTGGTGGGGGCGGCGAAGCAGTGGCTGCCGGGCCTCAAGGCGCTGGCGCAGAAGCTCAAGGTCAATGCCGGCACGGAGCCGGGCACCGACGTCGGCCCGCTGATTTCCAAGCGGGCCAAGGAGCGGGTGCTGGGCCTGATCGAGAGCGGCATCAGGGAAGGCGCCAAGCTCGAACTGGACGGCCGCGACATCGTGGTACCGGGCTTCGAGCAGGGCAACTTCGTCGGCCCGACCCTGTTCTCCGGGGTGACCACCGACATGCAGATCTACACCCAGGAAATCTTCGGCCCGGTGTTGGCGGTCATGGAGGTCGACACCCTCGACGAGGCCATCGCGCTGGTCAACGCCAACCCGTTCGGCAACGGCACCGGCCTGTTCACCCAGAGCGGCGCCTCGGCCCGCAAGTTCCAGAGCGAAATCGACATCGGCCAGGTCGGCATCAACATCCCGATCCCGGTACCGGTGCCGTTCTTCAGCTTCACCGGTTCGCGCGGCTCCAAGCTCGGTGACCTCGGCCCTTACGGCAAGCAGGTGGTGCAGTTCTACACTCAAACCAAGACGGTCACCGCGCGCTGGTTCGATGACGACAGCGAGAACCATGGCGTGAACACCACCATCAACCTGCGCTGAGCGAGGAACGGGCCATGAAGATCGCATTTATCGGACTGGGCAACATGGGCGCGCCGATGGCGCGCAACCTGATCAAGGCCGGGCACAGCCTGAACCTGTTCGACCTGAACCACACAGTGCTCCAGGAACTGGCGGCCCTCGGCGGGACCATCAGCACTTCGCCCAGGGCCGCGGCCGAGGGCAGCGAACTGGTGATCACCATGCTGCCGGCCGCCGCCCATGTGCGCAGCGTCTGGCTGGGCGAGGACGGCGTGCTGGCCGGGATCGGCGCCGGCGTGCCGGCGGTGGACTGCAGCACCATCGATCCGCAGACCGCCAAGGACGTAGCCGCCGCAGCGGCGAAGCAGGGCGTGGCCATGGCCGATGCGCCGGTGTCCGGTGGCACCGGCGGCGCCGCGGCCGGGACCCTGACCTTCATGGTCGGTGCCTCCAGCGAACTGTTCGCCACCCTGCAACCGGTGCTGGCGCAGATGGGCCGCAACATCGTCCATTGCGGCGAGGTCGGCACCGGGCAGATCGCCAAGATCTGCAACAACCTGCTGCTGGGCATCTCGATGATCGGTGTCAGCGAGGCCATGGCCCTGGGCGCCGCCCTGGGCATCGACACCCAGGTGCTGGCCGGAGTGATCAACAGCTCCACCGGGCGTTGCTGGAGTTCCGACACCTACAACCCCTGGCCGGGCATCGTCGAAACCGCTCCGGCGTCCCGTGGCTACACTGGTGGCTTCGGTGCCGAGCTGATGCTCAAGGATCTCGGGCTGGCCACCGAGGCCGCTCGCCAGGCTCACCAGCCGGTGGTGCTCGGTGCCGTGGCGCAGCAGTTGTACCAGGCCATGAGCCTGCGCGGGGAGGGTGGCAAGGACTTCTCGGCCATCATTGGCAGCTATCGCAAACCCGAGTAAGGTTTTTTTCCGAGGGCTCGCGTCGGGCGGGCCCTCGGTTTTTTCCGGGCGGGCTGCCCAAACGTTATCCGCGTATCCCCCGACACAGTAGAATTACCGCCAGGAATCGATTTCGAGGTGGCGGTGGTGGATCTACAGCAGGGTTTTGTCCTGACCCGGCATTGGCGCGACACTCCCGCAGGTACCCAGGTCGAATTCTGGTTGGCGACCGATGACGGGCCGCGTCACGTGCGCTTGCCGCCGCAGCCGTCGGTGGCGTTCATTCCCGTCGCCCATCGCGAACGTGCCGAAAGCCTGTTGCGCAACGAGCGCGGCGTCGAGCTGCGTCCACTGGAACTGCTGGATTTTCATCACCGACCGGTGCTCGGCCTGTACTGCCAGCAGCATCGGCAGTTGATGAACCTCGAGAAGCTGCTGCGCCAGGGCGGGGTGGATGTCTACGAGGCCGATGTCCGCCCGCCCGAGCGGTTCCTGATGGAGCGCTTCATCACCGCACCGGTGCTGTTCGCCGGCACGCCAAATGCCGAGGGGCCGCTGCTCGATACCCAGCTCAAGGCGACGCCGGACTACCGGCCACGGTTGAAGCTGGCCTCGCTGGATATCGAAACCACCCGGCGTGGCGAGCTGTATTCCATCGCCGTGGAAGGCTGTGGCGAGCGCCAGGTGTACATGCTCGGCCCGCCCAACGGCGATGCCAGCCAGGTCGACTTCAACCTCGAGTATCGGGAGAGTCGTGGTGAACTGCTCGAAGCCCTGAATGACTGGCTGGCCCGGCACGATCCCGATGCGATCATTGGCTGGAACCTGGTGCAGTTCGACCTGAAGGTGTTGCATGAACATGCCCAGCGTCTGAACGTCCCGCTGCGCCTGGGGCGTGGCGGCGATGTCATGGGCTGGCGCGATAACGGGGCACGCAATACCCATTACTTCGCGGCGGCGGCCGGTCGGCTGATCATCGACGGGATCGAGGCGCTGCGCTCGGCGACCTGGAGCTTTCCGTCCTTCAGCCTCGAATACGTCTCGCAGCACCTGCTCGGCGAGGGCAAGGCGATCGACAACCCCTACCAGCGCATGGACGAAATCGACCGCATGTTCGCCGAGGACAAGCCGGCCCTGGCGCGCTACAACCTCAAGGACTGCGAACTGGTCACGCGGATCTTCGACAAGACCCAACTGCTGACCTTCCTGCTCGAACGGGCCACCGTCACCGGCTTGCCGGCCGACCGCAGCGGTGGCTCGGTGGCGGCCTTCACCCATTTGTACATGCCGCTGATGCACCGCCAGGGCTTCGTCGCGCCGAACCTTGGCGAGCGCATGCCCGAGGCCAGCCCCGGTGGCTTCGTGATGGACTCGCGACCGGGCCTCTACGAGTCGGTGCTGGTGCTGGACTACAAGAGCCTGTACCCGTCGATCATCCGCACCTTCCTGATCGACCCGGTGGGACTGATCGAGGGCCTGCGGCATCCCGATGACAGCGAGTCGGTGGCGGGCTTTCGCGGGGCGCGTTTCTCCCGTACGCGGCATTGCCTGCCGGCGATCGTCGAGACGGTCTGGCAGGGCCGCGAGGCGGCCAAGCGCGACGGCAACGCGCCGTTGTCCCAGGCGCTGAAGATCATCATGAACGCTTTCTACGGCGTGCTTGGCTCCAGTGGCTGCCGCTTCTTCGACACCCGGCTGGCATCGTCGATCACCATGCGCGGGCATGAGATCATGCGCCGTACCCGGCAACTGATCGAAGCCCAGGGCTACACGGTGATCTACGGTGACACCGACTCGACCTTCGTCTGGCTCAAGCGCGCCCATGGCCAGGAGGAGGCCGCGCAGATTGGCCGCCAGCTGGTGGCCGGGGTCAACGACTGGTGGCGCGAGCACCTGCAGCGCGAGCTGGGCCTGAGCAGCGCCCTGGAGCTGCAGTTCGAGACCCATTTCAGCCGCTTCCTGATGCCGACCATCCGCGGCGCCGAGGAGGGCAGCAAGAAGCGTTACGCCGGGCTGGTCATCCGCGCCGACGGCAGCGAGGAGATGGTCTACAAGGGCCTGGAAACCGTGCGCAGCGACTGGTCGCCGTTGGCGCAGGAATTCCAGCAGGAACTGTACCGGCGCATCTTCAGCCGCCAGCCCTACCAGGACTACGTGCGCGATTACGTACGGCGCACCCAGACCGGCGAGCTGGACGATCTGCTGGTGTATCGCAAGCGCCTGCGTCGTCGGCTGGGCGACTATGAGCGCAATGTTCCACCGCAGGTACGGGCGGCGCGCTTGGCCGATGAATACAACGTTGCCCAGGGGCGCCCACCGCAATACCAGAGCGGCGGCTGGATCAGCTATGTGATCGCCCTGGCCGGGCCGGAACCGCTGGAAGTGCGCCGTTCGCCCATCGACTACGAACACTACATCACCAAGCAGTTGCAGCCGGTGGCGGACGCGATCCTGCCGTTCGTGCAGGACGATTTCACCACCCTGATCGGCGGGCAGATGGGCCTGTTCTGAGGGTTTTGTATGGCAATGTATCTGAGGGCGCCGTTGATACGTGCGGACTTCAGAACCCCGGCCTGCGCACACATTCGAGATACCTCAAGGGCGTCAAATAGGTTCCAGGGAGGCAGACAACACTGGCTCCAACCAACCGAACGACAACTTTGAGGAAATCGCCATGAAACTGAAAGCACTCTGCACCGCCGGCCTGTTCTCTGCCCTGAGCCTCCTGGCCATCGCCGCCCCGGCCCAGGCCGCCATCGCCAAACCGGACATCCAGCATGTGGTGTCGATCACCACCGACGCCATGGGCAGCTGCGACGTCGCCAAGGCGCACCTGACCTACCTGGACTCCCAGGGCCAGACCCACACCCTGGAATACGGCAAGTTCGCCAGCTGCAACCTGGGTAGCTGAGCCCTTGGGCATCGGTTCCGCGAACGCTCTTCCACCCGCATGAAACCGTACCGCGCCGCGGCCGGTTTCATGCCTGCTTCTGTCAGGTGACCTCATGCTGCTTATCGCTTTCCTGGGCGGGATACTGACGGTGCTCAGTCCCTGCATCCTGCCGGTCGTACCCTTTCTTTTCGCCCGTGCGGACCGTTCCCGCTCGTCGGTGCTGCTGCCGCTGGGCGGCATGGCGCTGACCTTCGCGCTGGTGTCGAGCCTGGCCGTGGTCAGCAGCGGGTGGGTGATCCAGGCCAACGCCGCCGGTCGTCAGGTGGCGCTGATCGTGATGGCGCTGTTCGCGCTGTCGCTGATTTCCGCCCGCGCCGGTGCCTGGCTGTCGCGGCCGTTCGTCTTGCTGGGCAATCGCCTCGATCCGGCGGCGCGCCAGTTGTCCGGGCCGTTGGCGGCGCTGCTGGTCGGTGTCGCCACCGGACTGCTGTGGGCTCCGTGCGCCGGGCCGATTCTCGGCGTGATCCTGACCAGCGCCATGCTCCAGGGCGCCAACGCGCAGACCAGCGTGCTGCTGCTGGCCTATGGCCTGGGCAGTGCGTTGTCCCTCGGTACGCTGATCTTCGCCGGCCGGGGCCTGGTCAACCGGCTCAAGCCGTCGATCCCGGTGACCGGCTGGCTGCGGCGTGGCGCCGGTGTACTGGTGCTGCTGTCGGCGGTGCTGATCTCGACCGGGGCGAACAACACCCTGCTCGCCGGCACCTCGTCACAGGGCGCGGCGTCGGTGGAGCAGAGCCTGCTCAAGCAGATCCCGCGGGCCATCGACTATGTGATCAGCAAGGCCAATGCGGCCACGGCGGTCGACCTGGAGCCCAAGGGCAGGATGCCGTCGCTGGACGGTGCGGTGGAGTGGTTGAACTCGGCGCCGCTGGATCGTGAATCCCTGCGCGGCAAGGTGGTGCTGGTGGACTTCTGGACCTTCGACTGCATCAACTGTCAGCACACCCTGCCTTACGTGAAGGACTGGGCGAAGAAGTACGGGAAGGACGGGCTGGTGGTGATCGGCGTGCATACCCCCGAGTATGCCTACGAGAAGATCCTCGGCAATGTCCGCCAGCAGGTGAAGCAACTGGGGATCGATTACCCCGTGGCGATCGACAACGACTATCGGATCTGGCGGGCGTTCGATAACCAGTACTGGCCGGCCCACTACCTGATCGATGCCAAGGGGCAGGTGCGCTACACCCATTTCGGTGAAGGCCGTTATGACGAGCAGGAGAAGGTCATCCAGGCCCTGCTGCAGGAGGCCAAGGCTGGCAGTGCCAGCTGAGTCCCGGCGCCAGGCAGTGATAGCCGCAAAGTCCCGCGACGGGCTTTGCGGCTTTTTTGTGGGTGCTGTTCGAGCCGTGCATGACGCTGTTGTATCAGACTGTGTACCCAGCCCGACGCCATACACTGCGCGACCTTATCGCTGGTTCGCGACATACGACAGATACAGCCCTGCGTTGAAATGTACCTGTCGACCGGTGATGCCGGTCCAGGCACCACCCAACCCCAAGAGTCCTACTCATAAACGCAGGAGTGTCATCCATGTTCAAGTTCCCTACCGCTTCCCTGGTCCTCACCCTCGCCCTGGTTGGCGGCCTCGGCCTGTCGAATGCCGCTTCGGCCAATGTGCCGGCTGGCGGGCACGCTGCAGCCAGCCAGCACCTGCTGGCGGAGGGAGGTTCCGACCGTCTGCTGGAGCGTCGTGTGGCCGAAGGTGGTTCGGATCGCCTGCTGGAACGTCGTGTCGCTTGAGGGCGGCCGACCTTTCCAGCTGTTCCTCATTATTCGGGAGGGGAGCGAGCTGTTGGTGGCGAGCGGGCTTGCCCGCGCTGGAGTGCGAAGCACTCCCAAACCGGCGGTATCGGTATATCAGGCACACCGAGTGCCTGGGTCTTGCGGCTGCCTTGCAGCCGAGCGCAGGCAAGCCTGCTCGCCACATGATCGTTGCCAAAGGCCGGGCCCCCGCGTCTTTCGAGACGGCCCCGGCTGACAAGACGCCTGGTGCGATCAGGCGAACACGAAGTACTTGCGCACGGTCTCGACGACTTCCCAGGTACCTTTCATGCCCGGTTCGACGATGAAAATATCACCAGCCTTCAAGTGGATCGGCGCCTGCCCGTCCGGGGTGATGATGCAGTAGCCTTCCTGGAAGTGGCAGTACTCCCACTTCACATAATCGACCCGCCACTTGCCCGGGGTGCAGATCCAGGTGCCCATGATCTTGCTGCCGTCTTCGCTGTTGTAGGCGTTGAGGTTGACGGTGTGCGGATCACCTTCGAGTTTTTCCCATTTGCAGGCGTCGAGTACCGGCAGTGGGTGGGTATCGCGCAGAACGGTAATCGGTGGATTGGACATGCTGGGCTCCGGGCACAGGTTCTGAATGAAGCCTGCACCCTAGCGGGGGCGCTCGCCCTGTGGATGTCCAGGCTCGACATCCAGCTGTCCATGCGCGCACGGCTGTTTCGTCTGGCCCGGGACAGTTGCCGGTCAGCGGCTGGCCGACGACGGGCTGAGCATATCGATCAGGCGGATCTCGAAATCCCGTTCGAGGAATTCCATGCGCTGCTCGTGGAAGGCCCGCATGTGCGGCAGCGCCGAATGTACGTCCAGGTGAGCCTTCGATTGCCAGATCTCGTAGAAGATGAACAGGCTCGGGTCGGCCTGGTCGCGCAGCATGTGGTATTCGATGCAGCCGTCTTCCCGGCGGCTGGGCTCGACATAGGCGCGAAACAGCGCCTCGAAGGCTTCGGCCTTTTCCGGGCGGGTCTTGGCATGCAGGATGAAACCGTAGGGTTGGCTCATGGATCTACTCCGTGCGGGACAGGTTCTCGACCTCGCCAATGTTAATGCAACAATGCATTCGGTATTCGTGCCTTCAAGGCAAAAGCGATTTGCGCCAACCCGTGTTTTTCGCTGGCGGCGCGAGCGCTAACCTGCGGCCCAACCTTGAACCTTGCGACCCCGCTGCCACCCCGCAGCATCACGGGTCCGTCCTCCATGAGGCTGTCCATGAAAAAGATCCTGCTACTCAACGGCGGCAAGCAGTTCGCCCATTCCGCCGGCCGCTACAACGCCACCCTGCATGAAGCCGCCCTGGCCTATCTCGATCGCTCCGGTTGCGATGTCAGGCAGACCTGGATCGATCAGGGCTACGACGTGGCCGAAGAGGTCGCCAAGTTTCTCTGGGCTGACGTGATCATCTATCAGATGCCGGGCTGGTGGATGGGCGCGCCCTGGACCGTGAAGAAGTACATCGACGAGGTGTTCACCGCGGGCCACGGCAGCCTTTATGCCAACGATGGCCGGACGCGTTCCGACGCTTCGCAGAAGTACGGCAGCGGCGGCCTGATCCACGGCAAGCAATACATGCTGTCGCTGACCTGGAACGCACCGCAGCAAGCCTTCGACGACCCCACCGATTTCTTCGAGGCCAAGGGCGTGGATGCGGTGTACTTCCCGTTTCACAAGGCCAACGAGTTTCTCGGCATGACCGGCCTGCCGACCTTTCTCTGCGTCGACGTGATGAAGGTTCCGGCGATCGAGGCGGATGTCCGGCGCTATGAGGCGCATCTGGCGAAGGTTTTCGATTTGCCGGCGTGAGGTTCCTTTTCTCTCGTGGCCGGCTACTATCAAGGCCTTGAGTCGAGAGGTGATCGTGAAAGCCAGGTCGGATGAGTTACAGGTCTTCGTGTGCGTGATCGAGTGCGGTTCGATTTCCGCGGCGGCCGAGCAGGTCGGGCAGACGCCCTCTGCGGTCAGCCGCAGCCTGTCGCGGCTGGAGGCCAAGCTCGACACCACGCTGATCAACCGCACCACGCGGCGCATGGACCTGACCGAAGAGGGCAAGTTCTTCTTCGAGCGGGCCAAGCAGATCCTTGAGCAGATGGACGATCTGGAAGAGCGCCTGGCCTTGCGCCAGCAGACCCCGGCGGGGCGCCTGCGCATCAACGCCGCGTCGCCGTTCATGCTGCATGCGGTGGTGCCGTACATTGCCGAGTTTCGCCGCCTGTATCCGGACATCCAGCTGGAGCTCAACAGCAACGACCTGATCATCGACCTGCTGGAGCAGAGCACCGACATCGCCATCCGTATCGGCAACCTGGCGGACTCGACCCTGCACGCCCGCTCGCTGGGCAGCAGCCCGCTGAACATCCTGGCCAGTCCCGCCTACCTGGCACGTCATGGCGTGCCGGCCAGCGTCGACGAGTTATCCACACATACCTTGCTGGGTTTCACCCAGACCGAAACGCTCAACCACTGGCCGTTGCGTCACGCCCAGGGTGACCGCTGGCTGATCCGTCCCGACATCGCGGCCTCCAGTGGCGAGACCCTGCGCCAACTGGCGCTGGAGGGGCAGGGGATCGTCTGCCTGTCGCATTTCATGACCCATCAGGACATCCAGTCCGGCCGCCTGCAGGTGATCCTGCCCGAGGCCAACAGCGGCTACCGCCAACCGATCCATGCGGTGTACTACCGCAACTCGCAGTTGGCGCTGCGCATCCAGTGCTTCCTCGATTTCATCCAGGGCAAGTTGGCGGGGTATGCGGGGGGCTGATCCGGATTTTATGGTGCGGTGCAGACCTGATTCACCAGCAACACCGCCTTCTCTATAGGAGCCGGCCTTGCCCGCGAATGGGCCCGCAAAATTTCCGGAAACATTCGGCGCCCCTCCTTGGGAGTCCATGCCCTTCGGGTCACTGCAAAATCGAATCTACAAAGCGTGTCGTGGGTTCTGGCAGTAGGTCCTGTGGATGATCGCCGCCAAGTGTGGAAATTCCGCTTTTACCCTTGATGATGCCAGAACCAAGAACCTCTCCTGAACGAACTTCAACGACATCGATTTTTACTTCAATCTTGTCCGGGATCATCGACCACTCCGTGGCGCGGTCCTCCCAGTGAAGGATGGTCGGAAAGATCAGTATGTCCTGCTCCGCCGCACGAGCATCCATCAGGGCGTCGTCATAATTTTTAGCCAAAGGACCGATACGCGCTGTGCGTGTTTTCTGGATGAGCGCGCTGTAGAGAGCCTGTGCGGTACTTCGGCCAGAACCATCATATTGATGAGCACCGTATTGACCGTCAGCTGGCGTTGAGATGTAGAAATGGTTTTTCGGGCTGATAGGGGCACTTACGGGTTGTTGCTGTTGCCATTGGTGGGAATCGGCACATCCAGCGAGAACTGCAACCAGAGCAATGGTCAGAGTGGTACGCATCGCAACATCCTTGTTTAGGCGTTCATGGCATTTCGATATTGCCCACCATATAGCAAAAAACTTGGTGCTCCTAGTGAGCACGAGGGCCACTAGGAGTGATTGTTTATCGTCTGTACAAATCTGCGGCCAGTACCACGTCAAGCCGGTGGGAGACCGCTCGATGCAACGGACGTGTCATGCGGAGCTGTAGCCCCTTCCAGCAAAGCATCTAACACGGCCTTTGCCATCTCTACCGAGTGGAGCATGCCCCAGAAGAGCGTTCGCTCCACTGGATTCGTATGCAGGCTGATTTCGTCACCATTCAGCTCGGCGACCTCCAGCAACTTTGAAACGTAACTCAACGCGTCATGAGCCGTGACGCCCGCTTGAATGGCAAAGATCGTGGGGCGGAGAGGGTCAGTGCGATTGACTGTTTTGGAGAGGGTTAACGCGAGGGTATCAAGCAAACGAGCCGCATCTGGCCGTATCGGTTTTACAGATTCGTCGGAACAGGGCGGCGGATCTGGTGTGATTTTCTTAACCATGGCAAATCTCCTGACTGTGATAGGGGATCTCCACGCTCGCTGCGACACAAGGGTGGCGAACTGTACGCAGGTTCGCAGACCGGTCAGTCAGGAAAAACCGGCAGGCATAAGCCTCCTGCGCACAGCCCACCATAAAGCAGACATGAAAAAGCCGCTGACGCGGCGCTGTGCGCCTGACTGAACGCCGGGCTGCGAAACCCGTATCGCTGAATTTGCAGCGACATCGGGAATGTAGACATGGCAATTGACGCACACAATATTCTCCCACGCCTAAATTGCGTAGGAAAAGTAAGCTCATTTTGAAAGCTGTTTCTGATCATTACGAGGCAATGGCGAGCGACGAGAGAAAAAGGAACACCTAGATACACATCCGTAGCAACCTCTCAGATTTATTGCTCAACTCGCCATCGTAAGGATAAGAATCCTTTTCTTTGTGCAAGAAAAAGTCTGGTAATGCGAATGTTTTTTTGGATAGGAGTTTCTCTAAGTAAGTCAATCGTAGTAGCCACTTCTTGGATGAAGCTTCTGGTTGATGGACTCTCAAATGGGAATCAGCCATTCGTGACTCCAGCGCAAGAGTGAATTGGGCAATAGGGGGTTATTCGGCACGGATAAGTTTTCGATACTCGGTTCATCACTTATCCAGGCAGGGAGTTTCTCCATGAACGTATTCGTCACCGGCGCAGCCGGTTTCATCGGCGGTTCCATCGCGACCGGGCTGGTCGCCGCCGGCCATCAGGTTACCGGGCTGGTGCGCAGTACCGAGCAGGCGCAGGAGCTGCGTGACCTGGGTATCACTCCGGTGATCGGCACGCTGGATGACAGCCAGTTGCTTGCTGAACAGGCACGGCAGGCCGATGCGGTGATCAATGCCGCCAGCAGCGACCATCGTGGCGCGGTCGAGGCGCTGCTCGGTGCCTTGCGCGGTTCCGACAAGGTATTGCTGCACACCAGCGGTTCGAGCATCGTCGGCGATGCTTCCGGCGGCAAGGCCAGCGATATCGTCTATTACGAAGGCAACCTGCCGGAGCCGACCGTCGACAAGGCGGCGCGCGTGGCCATCGACAACCTGGTCCTCGATGCGGCGAAAGCCGGCGTGCGCTCGGCGGTGTTGTGCAACACCCTGATCTATGGTCACAGCCTGGGCGTCAAGCGTGACAGCGTGCAACTGCCGCGCCTGCTGAAACAGGCGCGCAAGAGTGGCGTGGTGCGCCATGTCGGCAGCGGCCAGAACATCTGGTCCAACGTGCACATCGAGGACGTGGTGGCGTTGTACCTGCTGGCGTTGACCGGCAATCCGGCGGGTACCTTCTATTTCGTCGAGAGCGGCGAGGCCTCGTTCATCGACATGACCACCGCCATGGCCAGGGCGCTGAACCTGGGCGAGCCGCAGGACTGGCCGCTGGCGGACGCCGAAGCCGAGTGGGGTTATGAAATGGCCAATTACGGCCTGGGTTCCAACAGCCGGGTCCGTGGCAGCAACGCCCGTGAGCTGCTGGGCTGGACGCCCAGGCGCGGTTCGGTGATCGACTGGATCCTCAATGAGATGGTTTGAGTCCAACCGGCTATTCTGGTGATTGACGTCAGGTTTTTGCGAGCGATGTCGCGATTTTGTGCAGTGATGGCATTAAGCTACTAAAGAAACCCGCTTCGTGGCCGAAGCGCTTTGATCCAGAATCGCCAGGAAGACCTGACATGAGCTTCGGTAAGACCACTCCCATTCTGCGAATTTTCGACGAGGGCAAGGCGTTGGAGTTCTACGTCGACTTCCTGGGTTTCCACGTCGACTGGCAACATCGCTTCGAGCCGGGGTTCCCGTTGTACCTGCAGGTGTCCAAGGGCAATTGCGTCCTGCACCTGAGCGAGCATCACGGCGATACTACCCCAGGCTCGGCGCTGCGCATCGAAACCGACGAGCTGGAAGCCTTCCGCGAGCAACTGCTGGCCAAGGGCTTCGGCTATGCGCGCCCGGAGATCCAGGCCATGCCCTGGGGCAGCATGGACATGCCGATCGCCGACCCCTTCGGCAACCGCCTGGTGTTCACCAACGCGATCAGTGTCTGAGCGGCCGGGCTTCGAGTCGATGTCGAAGCCCGGCCGGTCCCCTCGAATCTGAAACACAAGGTGCGATTTCGCCCGCCCTGGGCTAACCTGCGCCCATGTTTTACGAGGTCGACTATGCACATTCATATTCTGGGTATCTGCGGCACCTTCATGGGCTCGATGGCTGTTCTGGCCAAGGAACTGGGCCATCACGTGACGGGCTCCGATGCCAACGTCTATCCGCCGATGAGCACGCAACTGCAGGCCCAGGGTATCGAGCTGACCCAGGGCTATGACCCGGCCCAGCTCGACCCGGCCCCGGACCTGGTGGTGATCGGCAATGCCATGTCCCGTGGCAACCCGGCGGTCGAATACGTGCTGAACAAGGGATTGCCCTATGTGTCCGGTCCGCAGTGGCTGGCCGACCATGTGCTGCAGGGTCGCTGGGTGCTGGCCGTTGCCGGCACCCATGGCAAGACCACCACCAGCAGCATGCTCGCCTGGGTGCTGGAACACGCCGGGATGAGCCCGGGCTTCCTGATCGGTGGCGTGCCGCAGAACTTCTCGGTATCGGCGCGCCTGGGCGGTACGCCGTTCTTCGTGATCGAGGCAGACGAGTACGACAGTGCGTTCTTCGACAAGCGTTCCAAGTTCGTCCACTACCATCCGCGCACGGCGATTCTGAACAACCTGGAGTTCGATCACGCGGATATCTTCCCGGACCTGCCAGCCATCGAGCGGCAGTTCCACCACCTGGTACGGACCATCCCCAGCGAGGGCCTGGTCATCCACCCGACCACCGAACCAGCCCTGCGGCGGGTGATCGACATGGGCTGCTGGACCCCGGTGCAGACCACCGGCGCCGGCGGCCAATGGCAGGCCCGCCTGCTCAGCGAGGACGGTTCGCGTTTCGAGGTGCTGTTCGAGGGCGCGGTGCAGGGGACGGTCGAGTGGGAACTGACCGGCCAGCACAACGTCGCCAATGCCCTGGCGACCCTGGCGGCCGCGCGGCATGTCGGCGTGGTACCGGCGATGGGCATCGACGGCCTCAGCGCATTCAAGAGCGTCAAGCGGCGCATGGAGAAGGTCGCCGAGGTCCGGGGCGTGACCATCTACGACGACTTCGCCCACCATCCGACCGCCATTGCCACGACCCTCGATGGCCTGCGCAAGAAGGTTGGCGACGCGCCGGTGATCGCCATCATCGAACCGCGCTCCAACTCCATGAAGCTGGGCGCTCACCGCGATGGCCTGCCGGAAAGCGTGGTCCAGGCCGACCAGGTGATCTGGTACGCGCCGGCCAATCTCGGCTGGGACCTGGGGGCCACGGCCGCCTTGTGCAAGGTGCCATCGATCGTCAGCGACTCGCTGGAAGGGATTATCGAACGGGTGAAAAGCCAGGCCCAGCCCGGCACCCATGTGGTGATCATGAGCAACGGCGGCTTCGGCGGCCTGCATGGCAAACTGGCCGAGGCCCTGCGGTGAACGGGCCGGAGCGCATCACCCTGGCGATGACCGGCGCCTCCGGTGCGCAATATGGTTTGCGCCTGCTCGATTGCCTGGTGCGCGAGGACCGCGAGGTGCACTTCCTGATCTCCAAGGCCGCGCAACTGGTGATGGCGACGGAGACGGACGTCACCCTGCCGCCCAAGCCGCAGGCGATGCAGGCGTTCCTGACCGAGTACACCGGGGCGCAGGCCGGGCAGATTCGCGTCTACGGCAAGGAAGACTGGATGTCGCCGGTGGCCTCGGGCTCCGGCTCGCCGGCGGCGATGGTGGTGGTGCCCTGTTCCACCGGCACCTTGTCGGCCATCGCCACGGGCGCCTGCAATAACCTGATCGAGCGGGCGGCGGACGTGACCCTCAAGGAGCGTCGGCAGTTGATCCTGGTGCCGCGCGAGGCACCTTATTCGAGCATTCACCTGGAGCATATGCTCAAGCTGTCGAACCTGGGCGTGACGATCCTGCCGGCGTCGCCGGGTTTCTATCACCAGCCGCAGACCATCGACGACCTGGTGGACTTCGTCGTGGCGCGGATTCTCAACCTGCTGAACATCCCCCAGGACATGTTGCCGCGTTGGGGTGAGCATCATTTGAACAGCAATGAGTAAAGCGCTGCTGGGCCTGCTGCTGGCGCTGCAACTGGCGGGTTGCGCGACGGCGCGCACGCTGGATGCCGGCAAGGCAGGCGCGCCGGTCGTCTATGCCGGGACGCGGTTGGACCTGTATGCGTTGCAGGGTGGATGTTGTGCCCGTGACCGGTTCGGGGCCGAGGCACCGGGGTATCCGGGGCTGGATCTGCCAGCGAGCGCCGTGCTGGATACGGTATTGTTGCCGTTGTCGGTGTTCACGGCGCTGGGCGTCGGATTCCAGGCCACGGGTGGGTTGTAGGGCTTGTGACGATTGGCCTGCGGTGACTGTCGACGGTGTTGGCAAAGACGACTGGTGTGGCGAGCGGGCTTGCCCGCGTTGGGGCGCATGGCGCCCCCGAAACCTGCCAGGGCGGTATGGCAGGTATAATCGGGTGGCTGCCTACGGCTGCTGCGCAACCGAGCGTGGGCAAGCCCATTCGCCACAGGCCCGCATCGGCAACAGGTGATGCTTTTTACTTGCCGAGGCGGCGCAACTCATCCGACTCGACGATCCGCACCCCATCCTGTTCCTCCAGCGCCAGGCGCCACAGCGCCCGGGCCAGCTGGCAGGCCTCGATTCCGCGGTACTTGCCGGGAATCAGCTTCGACAGCGGTGCCGCCAACTGTTCGGCCAGGCGCGGTTCGCTGCGTTCGCCGATCAGCAGCGAAGGGCGGGCGATGGTCAGTTGCGGCCAGCCCTGGGCCTTCAGCGACTCCTCCATCTCACCCTTGACCCGGCTGTAGAACACCTTGGATTTCGGGTTGGCATCCACCGCGCTGACCACGATCAGGTGCCGCGCGCCCAATTCGCGCGCACGCTTGCCGAAGGCCACCACCATGTCGTGGTCGACGGCCCTGAAGGCTTCCTCGGAACCGGCGAGCTTGATCGTGGTACCCAGGCAGCAGATCGCCAGGTCGACCCGGCCGCTCAGTTGCGGCAGGAAGATCGCCGGGTCGCCGACCGGGTTTTCCAGGTGCGGATGCTCCGCCAGCGGGCGGCGCGAGGGGGCGAGTACGCGACTGACCGTGGGTTCGTTGAGCAGGCGGTCGAGTAGATGTTCACCGGTCAGGCCGGTGGCTCCAGCGAGCAGGATGTGCTGAGGCGTCAAGTACATAAAATACCTCCCTTGATACGAATCAGCTTAGTTGCTCTTGGCATCCTTGCTGTCCAGTGAAGCGCTTTGCAACGCTTTTCTTGCCTGTTGCTTGCGTAGCTGCTGCCAGTGGGCCAGCACTCCCTTGGGAGCCCAGATCTGCGGTTCCGAGGCCTCGAAATTGTCCGCCTGTTCGCGTTCCGCGACGTGGGCCTTGGCCAGGTTGAAGGCCTGCTGCAGGTCGTCGGTCTGGTTCAGGGCCTGGGCGAACAGGGCGTCGCCGAAGTAGGTGAAGTCCGCTTCCTCGGAACAGCCGAAGGACACCCGGTCGGCCCGCGAGGCGGTCATGACCAGGGTTTTCTCGTCCTTGAGGGCCGGGATGAAACCGCCGGAGTAGCAGGCCGAGATGACGATGACCTTGTCGCGATTCTTCAGCGGGGCCAGGGCCTGGGCCATTTCATCGGCGGGCAGGTCGGCCAGTTCCAGGCGCGGCTGGTCCAGCACCAGTTCGTGGGCGTGGGTACCGTGGCTGGTCAGGTAGATGAAGATCAGGTCTTCCGGGCCACTGCGTTCGGCCAGGGTCTGAGCGGCCCGTTGCAGGTTTTCGCGGGTGGCCATCGGTCGGTCGATCAGGTGGTCGCGATGGTTCACCAGGCTGATCTGGCCGTAGGCACCAAAGCGGGTGGCGAGCATCTTGCCGACGTAGTCGGCTTCGCGCAGGAAGACGCTCTGTTTGCCGTCGCCGGCCAATACCAGGCTGTACAGTTCGATGGCCGGGGTGGAGGCGGGGACCGCCGCGAGGGCTTTTTCCAGCAGCGGCCCCTGGGCCAGCAGGCCCAGCTCCAGTTGGTCTGGCAGCAACTTGCCATCGGCGTCGCGAACCCGCTGGCCGTTGGTCCAGATGCCGCTTTGCACGCGTCCGTCCGCCAGGGTCAGGATGCCCCGGCCTTCGTACGTGTCACTGGCGAACTCGCCGACATAGTGGCTGCCATCGGCCAGGTTCAACTGGCCGAAACCGTTGAAGCGCCATTCGCTGAACTCGCCGCGATAATGGCTGCCATCGACGCCGATCAGTTCGCCTTTGCCATTGAGCACGCCGTCCTTGAACTCGCCGATCCAGACATCGCCGTCGGCGTTTTCATAGCGGCCCTTGCCGTTCAACTGGTTGTGCCGGAAACCGCCGGCGTACTGGTCGCCCTCGGCGCTGTTGAAGGTGCCGGGGCCTTCCAGTTGGCCGTTGACGAAGCGGCCGGTGAACTGGTTGCCGCTGGCATCGCTGCGCTGGCCCTCGCCATTGGGCTTGCCGTGGGCGAATTCGCCCTGGTACTGGCTGCCGTCTTCCAGTTCGAGGTGGCCGAGTCCGGAGTACTGGTCGTCCCTGAATTCGCCGCGATAGGTCATGCCGGCTTCCTTCAGGGTACCTTCGCCGTTGCGGCGGCCCAGCTTGAAACCGCCGGTATAGCTGCTGTCATGGAGGGTCAGGGTGCCCTGGCCGTGGAACAGGCCCTGCTGGAACTGGCCCTTGTAGATCTCGCCGTTGCTGCCGTGCCATTCACCGTCGCCATGCCACTGGCCGTTGAGGAACTGGCCGGCATACCAACTGCCGTTCGGGTAGTCGACGCGCCCCTGGCCTTGCAGCAGGCCATTGACCACTTCCCCGCGGTAGCGGCCGCCGTCCGGCAGACGGGCGTCCGGCGGCAGCAGTGATTCGCCATCACCGCAGGCGGTGAGCAGCAGGGTCAGGGCAAGGGGGGCAAGTGGGCGCATGACGGGATCCGGGCAATTAACGGACCGAGTATGCCGAAGCCTTGTGTCGTGTCCAGAGGTAAAGCACGAAACAGCTCCGTCGCCGCTTCGTGCCGCAGCCCCGATGTGTCTTCAGACGAAGCAGAGCGACAGGGGTTCCGCGATGTAGGCCGGTTTTTCCTGGCCTTCGATTTCCAGTGTCGCGGTTGCCTTGAGCAGCCACTGGCCCGGCTTTTTCTCGGTCACATCGATCAGTTCGACCTTGAGCCGTACCCGCGAATCGACCTTGACCGGCTGGATGAAGCGCACGCTGTCCAGGCCATAGTTGACGACCATCTTCAGGTTTTCGGGCAGGATCAGGATGTCCTCCATCAGCTTGGGCATCAGCGAGAGCGAGAGAAAGCCATGGGCGATGGTGCTGCCAAACGGTGTTTGCGCGGCCTTGACCGGGTCGACGTGGATGAACTGATAATCGCCGGTGGCTTCCGCGAACAGGTTGATACGCGCCTGGTCGATGGTGAGCCATTCGGAACGTCCCAGTTCCTTGCCGACATAGTCTTTGAGTTGCGCTACGGGTACATAGGGCATTGAGCCTCTCCTTGGTCGTTCGGGTTCAGGCCTTGGGTAGCAGCCCTTGGCATCCACTGTAGATCATCATGGCCCTCGTGCCCGGTCAAGCGACCATGGCTTTGGCGAATGCCGGTGTATCGGCGTGCTTATAATGGGGGGCTTTAACAAGGGGGGAGTACGGATGTTGCTGCGCGGCCTGACCTGGCTGGTACTGTTTCAGTTGCTTGGTACGGCTATCAACCATTTGTGTGTACCGATGTTGCCGGGACCGATCATCGGCCTGTTGTTGTTGCTGGCTTTCCTGCTGATTCGTGGTGGGGTCGGGGCGTCGTTGAACGAGGCCGCCACCAGCCTGCTGCGCTACCTGCCGTTGTTGCTGGTACCGCCGGCCGTGGGGGTGATGGTCTATGCCCGCGAGATCGCAGCGGACTTCTGGGCCATCGTCGGCTCGCTGGTGCTGTCGGTGCTGATTTCCATGGCCTTGGTCGGGGTGCTGATGAACTGGCTGATCCGGCGCAAGGAGCGACGCGAGGGCGAACGATGATGATGGACTGGCAAGGTGCGTGGGCGGCGGTGATCCATCACCCGCTGTTCGGGATCGGGATCACCCTGGGCGCCTATCAACTGGTTCTGGCAGGGTTCGAGAAAACCCGTTGGATCTTCCTGCAGCCGGTGCTGGCATCGATGGCGCTGGTGGTCGGCGTGCTGCTGCTGTGTGGCCTGGATTATGCCGAGTACCGCAAGAGCACCGAGATTCTCGGCATCCTGCTCGGTCCGGCGACGGTGGCGCTGGCGGTACCGTTGTACCTGAACCTGCGGCGGATCCGGCAATTGTTCTGGCCGATTTTCACTACGCTGGTGATTGGTGGCGTGGTCGCCACCGGCCTGTGCGTCCTGCTGGGCTGGTGGTTCGGCGCCGAGCAGCGGATGCTGATGACCATGGCGCCGAAGTCGGTGACATCGCCCATCGCCATGCTGGTGGCCGAACAGATTGGTGGTGTGGCAGCCTTGGCGGCGGTATTCGTGCTGATCACCGGGGTGATCGGTGCGATTGCCGGGCCACCCCTGCTGACTCGCCTGGGGGTCTTGCGGCCCGAGGCCCGTGGCATGGCCCTGGGCATGACCGCCCACGCGGTGGGGACATCGGTGGCCCTGCAGGAAGGCGACGAGTGCGGTGCCTTCGCGGCGCTGGCGATGAGTCTGATGGGTGTGAGCACGGCGGTGCTGTTGCCGCTGATCGTGACCTGGATGGTTTAAGGAAACCTGTATGAGCTTGGCGCTGTTCCCTCTGAACACCGTGCTGTTCCCCGGTTGTACCCTCGATCTGCAGATTTTCGAGGCACGTTACCTGGACATGATCAGCCGCTGCATGAAGCAAGGCAGCGGCTTTGGTGTGGTGTGCATTCTTGAAGGCGAAGAAGTCGGCCAGGCGCCGCAGGGCTTCGCGCGGATCGGCTGCGAGGCGCTGATCCGCGATTTCCAGCAGCAGGACAACGGCCTGCTGGGGATTCGGGTCGAGGGCGGCCGACGTTTTCGCGTGCTCGACAGCGAGTTGCAGAAGGACCAGTTGACCGTTGCCGAGGTGGCGTGGCTGGACGAGGTTCCCGAGCGGCCGCTGCAGGACGAGGACGAGGACCTGGTGGCGCTGCTCAGGGCGCTGGCCGAGCACCCGATGGTCGCGGCGCTGAACATGGGGACCGAAGCCCTCGGGCAGCAGTCGCTGGCGAACCAGTTGGCGTACCTGCTGCCGTTTTCCGACCTGGACAAGATCGATCTGCTGGAGCTCGATGATCCGCAGCAGCGCCTGGATGCGATCCAGGAACTGCTCGACGAATTGCAGGGCGAACTGTTCGCCTAGTAGGCATAGCGCAGCACTTGTTGCGGCAGGTGCCACAACGCATGTGACCCGTACAGTGCCACCGCGGCCGGCAGGATCAGCCACCAGGCCCGCGGCGACATGGCGGTCAGCGGCATATGGCGCTGGCTCAGGGTCAGGCTGGCGGCGAGCACGGCAATGGCCAGCAGCGCGCCGGCGAGGATGTCCGTCGGCCAGTGGGCACCCAGGTAAACCCGCGACAAGGCCACCGCGAATGCCGGCAGGCAGCCCAGCAGCAGCCAGGTCACGCGCATCCGCGGTGGCTGGTCGCGCCCGGCCAGCACCGCCAATACCAGGAAGAAGGCGAACGAGCCCGAGCTGTGGCCACTGGGCATGCTGTAGCTGGTGATCGGGTCGCTGAGGACTTCCGGGCGAATGCGGGCGAACAGGTGCTTGGTGACGGTATTGCCGATGGCGGTGAAGGCCAGGGTGGCACCGAAAAACAGCGCATGTCGCCATTGGCGGGCGAGCAGCAACAAGGCGGTGAGTACTGCCGCGACAGTGAACTGGATATGAAAGTCGCCCAGGCGGGTGATGACCACGGCGATCAGGTCGAGGCTGCTGTCGCGGTGTTCCTGGACCAGGGTCATCAGCCCCTGGTCGAATGCCTGCAGGTGCGGGTAGCCGAAAAACAGGCCGGTCAGCAGCAACAGGCTCAGCCCGGAAATCAGCAGCGTGGCCCTTGGATGGCGCTTGAGGCTGCAATGGATGCACAGGCCGATCAGGGCTGCCAGGCCCGCCGCGACCACCGCGGTCTGTGGCCAGAACCCTTCGGGCAGCGGCAGGCGGAAGGCCGCGCCGGTGGCCCAGCCCGGCAGCAGGTAGGCTACCGACCAACCGGCGGCGGCAATCAGGCTGACGCCGATGAAGCGTGGCAGCGGCATGTCGCACATGCCGGCGATCATCGGCAGCATGGGCCGCAACGGGCCGATGAAGCGTCCCACCAACAGGCTGGCGATACCGTAGCGCTGGAAGTAGGACTCGGCGCCGTTCATCCACTCCGGGTGCTGGCGCAGGCCGGGCAGGCGGCGGATGTTCTGGTGGAAGCGTCGGCCCAGGGTGTAGGACAACCCATCGCCGAGCAGTCCGCCGAGGAAGCCCAGCAACAGGGTTTCGCCCAAGGGCAGGGCGCCGCTGCCGGCCAGCACGGCGATGGCGAACAGCAGGACCGTGCCGGGCACGATGATGCCGGCGATGGCCAGGCATTCGACGCAGGCGACGATGAACACGGCCAGGCCGAGCCACTGCGGATTGGCTGTCAGCCAGCCGGTGATGCTATCGAGCCATGGACCCATGGGCGATTTCCTTGTTCAGGGGAGCAGGTGGTAGTCCCTGCCTTCGACCTGGCCCCGGCGTAGCGGGTTTCGGGTGCAGCAGGTGGCATATTCGGCATCGACGAAGCGATACATCAGGTGTTCGTCCCGGCCCGGCGGAATGCCCAGGCGGGTGGTCTGGATGATCGATGCTGGCCGGTTGCCAACATCCTCGACGAACAGGCGTTGCGGGTCGAAGCGCTTGGCGTCCCAGATCGGCACCTTCAGGCCCATCGCCTTGCATAGCAGCGTCTGCCCGGCGCACAACTTCCGCGCCGGGCGCGGGCCGCCCCGGGTGTCCGGGTTGTTCAACTGCATCTGCGCCAGGCTGGCGGGCCCTGAACGGTCATCGGTCCAGGGATAGGCCGACTTGATCAGCACGGCATTGCCCGGCCCCTGAGCGCTGAAATTCAGCGAATCGCCGCCCCGGGCGTAGTACATGTAGATGTGCCCGCCATCCAGAAACAAAGCCTTACGCTTTTCTGTATAACCGAGCGAGGCATGGCTGCCTTTTTCCTCGAAGTAATAGGCTTCTGTCTCTATGATGCGCGCCGCGAGCCACAGATCGCCGAACCGATGGCGTATGACTTTTCCCAGCAGTTCGCGGGCGAGCAGTTGCGCGTCGCGGTCGAAAAAGCTGTCTGGCAGGGCGTTTGTCTGAGGAAGAGGTGTCAGGTTGGACATCGTCGCTGATGGGCATTCCAGACTGTTTGGAGGCCAATCATACCGATTTTGTGCTTAATTCAGGCTGAATGGCGGCTATTTCTCCGGCATTTCGACCATCCGCCCGGCACCGCTGTCCGTCAGGCGGCGCGACAGCTATAATCGGCCGCTTTCTTCTTTGCCAAGACCTCCTCAAGACCATGACCGAGTCCGTTCCTGACTATATGACCCGCCTGGGCCGCGCTGCCCGCGAGGCTTCCCGCGTGATCGGCCGGGCCAGCACCGCGCAGAAGGATCGCGCGCTGCACGCCGCCGCCGCGGCGCTGGATGCCGCGCGTGACGAACTGGTCGCGGCCAATGAGCTCGACCTGGCCGCCGCCCGCGCCAATGGTCTGGAACCGGCGCTGGTCGAGCGTCTGGCACTGACCCCGGCGCGGATCGACAGCATGATTGTCGGTCTGCGCCAGGTGGCGAACCTGCCGGATCCAGTCGGGGCGATCCGCGACATGAGCTACCGCCCGTCGGGCATCCAGGTCGGCAGGATGCGGGTGCCGCTGGGCGTCGTGGGGATCATCTACGAATCGCGGCCGAACGTGACCATCGATGCCGCCAGCCTGTGCCTGAAGTCCGGCAACGCGACGATCCTGCGCGGCGGTTCCGAGGCGATCCACTCCAACCGTGCCATCGCCGCCTGCATCCAGCGTGGCCTGGACGAGGCCGGCCTGCCGGCGGCGGTGGTGCAGGTGGTGGAAGTCACCGACCGTGCCGCCGTCGGGGCGCTGATCGGCATGCCCGAGTACGTCGACGTGATCGTGCCGCGTGGCGGCAAGGGACTGATCGAGCGGATCAGCCGCGATGCCCGTGTGCCGGTGATCAAGCACCTGGATGGCATCTGCCATGTCTATGTCAGTGCCCATGCCGATCTGGACAAGGCCCGGCGCATCGCCCTCAACGCCAAGACCTACCGTTACGGTATCTGCGGCGCGATGGAAACCCTGCTGGTGGACAAGGTCGTGGCCGAGTCCTTCCTGCCGGCCATGGCCGAGCAGTTCCGCGCCAAGGGTGTCGAACTGCGTGGCTGCGAGCGGACCCGGGCGATCATCGAGGCCGTGGCGGCGACCGAAGCGGACTGGCACACCGAGTATCTGGCGCCGATCCTGTCGATCCGCGTCGTCGATGGCCTGGACATGGCCGTCGAACACATCAACGGCTACGGTTCCCATCACACCGACTCGATCGTCACCGAAGACCTGACCGAATCCCGGCGCTTCATGGCCGACGTCGATTCCAGTTCGGTCATGCTCAACGCCCCAACCTGCTTCGCCGACGGTTTCGAATACGGGCTGGGTGCCGAGATCGGCATTTCCACTGATAAGCTGCATGCCCGCGGACCGGTCGGTCTGGAAGGCCTGACCTGCGAGAAGTACATCGTGGTCGGCGACGGGCAGTTGCGTGGCCAGGAGTCGATCTGACTTGGCCGGCAAGCGCCAGTCAGCCGCGGTGCCCCCTCGCGAAGTTCCACCTCGGCGCATCGGCGTGCTCGGCGGAACCTTCGATCCGGTGCACATCGGCCATTTGCGCAGTGCCCTGGAGGTCGCGGAACTGATGGGCCTCGATGAGTTGCGCCTGATGCCCAGCGCCCGGCCACCTCATCGCGATACGCCGCAGGTGTCGGCGCTTGACCGGCTGGCGATGGTCGACTGCGCGGTGGCCGGTATCGCCCCGCTGGTGGTCGACGACCGGGAACTGCGGCGGGACAAGCCGTCCTACACTATCGATACCCTGGAACTCATGCGGGCCGAGTTGGCCGCCGAGGACCAGTTGTTTCTGTTGCTGGGCTGGGACGCATTCTGCGGCCTGCCCACCTGGCATCGCTGGGAGGAGTTGCTCCTGCATTGCCACATCCTGGTGTTGCAACGCCCGGATGCCGACAGTGAGCCGCCGGATGCCTTGCGCAACCTGCTGGCCGCGCGGTCGGTGAGTGACCCAAGGGCCCTGCCGGGGCCTGGTGGGCATATTACATTCGTCTGGCAGACGCCCCTCGCGGTGTCGGCCACCCAGATCCGTCAACTGCTGGCCAGCGGTAAGTCGGTACGTTTCCTGGTGCCTGACGCGGTCCTGGCCTATATCGATGCGCACGGTCTGTACCGTGCGTCGAACTGAAGGCGGGTTTCGACGCCGCAAGTTGCGCGAAGAAACCGCCACACATACGAGCTGAATGAGTTTTATATGACGAACAAAGAAGTTTTGAATGGCGCTGAAATCGTCGAAGTGGCCAAGGCCGCGCTGGAAGACGTCAAGGCCCAGGATATCCAGGTCATCGACGTCCGTGACAAGAACAGCATCACCGACTACATGGTGATCGCCACCGGTACCTCCAACCGCCAGATCAACGCGATGCTCGACAAGGTCCGCGAGAACGTGAAGGCCAAGGGCCTGCGCCCGCTGGGCGAGGAAGGCAAGGGCGACAGCGACTGGGTGCTGCTGGACCTGGATACCGTCATCGTCCACATGATGACCGCCTCGGCTCGCCAGTTCTACGACCTGGAGCGCCTGTGGGCCGGTGCCGAGCAGAGCCGTTCGGCCAGCGCCGCGCACCACAGCCCGGAAAACTCCCATGAGCACTTCGCCAAGCTCAACAAGGACATGGAATAAGGGTCGCCCGTGCGTCTGCGCCTGATTGCCGTCGGTTCCCGCATGCCCAAGTGGGTGGAAGAGGGTTGGCATGAGTATGCCAAGCGCCTGCCCTCCGAGCTGGCGCTGGAGCTGGTGGAGATACCGCTCAATACCCGGGGCAAGAATGCCGACGTGGCCCGCTTCATCCGTCAGGAAGGCGAGGCCATGTTGGCCAAGGTTGGCTCCAACGAGCGGATCGTCACGCTGGAGGTCCACGGCAGGCCGTGGAGCACCGAGCAGTTGGCGGTCGAACTGGATCGCTGGCGCCTGGATGCGCGTACGGTCAACTTCATGGTCGGCGGCCCCGAGGGGCTGGCGCCGGAAGTCTGTGCGCGGGCCGACCAGCGCTGGTCGCTGTCGCCGCTGACGTTGCCGCACCCGCTGGTGCGGATTCTGATCGGCGAACAGCTGTATCGTGCCTGGACCGTGTTGTCCGGCCACCCCTATCACAAGTAAGCCTGCCGAATGACCCAGCCGATTCGCCTCAAGGACCACGAGAAAGACGCCCGTCTGGTGCGTAACCGTGTCGTGGTCGGCGCGGTGGTGGTCGTGCTGCTGATTTGTGTGTTGATCGCCCGTCTGTATTTCCTGCAGGTGATCCAGTACGACTACCACTCGACCCTGTCGGAAAACAACCGCGTCCATGTGCAGTCGATCCCGCCGCCGCGTGGGCTGATCTACGACCGCAATGGCGTGGTGGTGGCGGACAACCGGCCGAGCTTCAGCCTGAGCATGACCCGCGAGCGGGCCGGCAACTGGCAGGAAGTGCTGGATGTGATCGTCGAGGTGTTGCAACTGACGCCCGAGGATCGCGTGCTCTTCGAAAAGCGCATGCGTCAGGGACGCCGGCCGTTCGAACCGGTGCCGATCCTGTTCGAGCTCACCGAGGAGCAGATTGCCCGTATCGCCGTGAACCAGTTCCGCCTGCCGGGCGTCGAGGTGGTCGCGCAGTTGGTTCGCCATTATCCACAGGGTGCGCACTTCGCCCATTCGGTGGGTTACATGGGGCGGATCAACGAAAAGGAGGCCAAGGTTCTCGACCCGGTGAACTACAGCGGTACCCACCATATCGGCAAGACCGGCATCGAACGCTTCTATGAGGCGGAGCTACATGGCCAGGTCGGCTACGAGGAAGTCGAGACCAACGCCCGCGGACGCATCCTGCGGGTGCTCAAGCGCACCGATCCGGTGCCGGGCAAGGACATTGTCCTGAGCCTGGACATCAAGCTGCAGGAAGCCGCCGAGGAAGCCCTCGGCGGTCGCCGTGGCGCGG
>NZ_AQOH01000075.1 GCF_000364705.1 Pseudomonas fuscovaginae SE-1
GGTGGCCCTCGATCCGAGCACCGGCGAGGTGCTGGCGATGGTCAGCCAGCCGAGCTTCGATCCGAACCTGTTCGTCACCGGCATCAGCTTCAAGGCCTACGCCGAGCTGCGCGACTCCATCGACCGGCCGCTGTTCAACCGGGTGCTGCGCGGCCTCTATCCGCCAGGCTCGACCATCAAGCCGGCGGTGGCGATCGCCGGCCTGGACAGCGGCGTGGTCAACGCCTCGACGCGGGTCTTCGACCCCGGCTACTACGAGCTGCCGAACTACGACCACAAGTACCGCAACTGGAACCGTACCGGTGATGGCTGGGTCGATCTCGACACGGCGATCATGCGCTCCAACGACACCTATTTCTACGACCTGGCCCACAAGCTGGGCATCGACCGCCTGGCCAGCTACATGAACAAGTTCGGTCTGGGCCAGAAGGTTTCCCTGGACATGTTCGAGGAATCGCCGGGGCTGATGCCGTCGCGCGAGTGGAAACGCGCTACGCGCCGCCAGGCCTGGTTCCCGGGCGAGACGCTGATTCTCGGTATCGGCCAGGGCTACATGCAGGCCACCCCGCTGCAGTTGGCCCAGGCCACGGCCCTGGTGGCGAACAAGGGGGTGTGGAACCGTCCGCACCTGGCCAAGACCATCGAGGGCCAGCGGCCCAAGGATGAGAACCCGATGCCGGATATCGTCCTGCGCAACCCGTCGGACTGGGACAAGGTCAACCACGGCATGCAGCAGGTGATGCACGGTGCCCGCGGTACCGCGCGCAAGGCCTCCATCGGCGCGCAGTACCTGATCGCCGGCAAGAGTGGTACGGCCCAGGTCGTGGCGATCAAGCAGGGTGAAAAGTATGACCGTTCCAAGGTCCTTGAGCGCCATCGCGACCACGCCCTGTTCGTGGGCTTCGCCCCGGCCAACAACCCCAAGATCGTCGTGGCGGTGATGGTCGAGAACGGTGAGTCCGGTTCCGGCGTCGCGGCGCCGGTGGTCCGCCAGGTGATGGACGCCTGGCTGCTCGGCCCGGATGGCCGGCTCAAACCTGAATACGCTGGTTCCACTACCGCGGAGGCTACGCCTTGATCGCCAATTTCGATCGCATCCTCTCCAGTGAGGATGTGATGCGCCGCCGGGCCACCTTGCTACAGCGCATGCACATCGACGGACCGTTGCTGGTCCTGCTGCTGACCCTGGCGGCCGGCAGCCTGTTCGTTCTCTATTCGGCCAGCGGCAAGAGCTGGGACCTGCTGATCAAGCAGGCGACGTCCTTCGGCATCGGCCTGGTGTCGATGATCGTCATCGCCCAGTTCGAGCCACGCTTCATGGCCCGCTGGGTGCCCTTGGCCTATGTGCTGGGGGTGATGCTGCTGGTGGTGGTGGATGTCATGGGCCACAACGCCATGGGCGCCACGCGCTGGATCAACATTCCCGGGGTGATCCGCTTCCAGCCGTCGGAGTTCATGAAGATTCTGATGCCGGCGACCATCGCCTGGTACCTGTCCAAGCGTACCCTGCCGCCGCAGCTCAAGCATGTGGGGATCAGCCTGATGCTGATCGGCGTGCCGTTCATCCTGATCGTCCGCCAGCCCGACCTCGGCACCTCGCTGCTGGTGCTGGCCGGTGGCGCGTTCGTGCTGTTCATGGGCGGTCTGCGCTGGCGCTGGATCCTCAGCGTACTGGCCGCGGCGGTGCCGGTGGCGGTGGGCATGTGGTTCTTCATCATGCACGACTACCAGAAGCAGCGGATCCTGACCTTCCTCGATCCGGAAAGCGACCCGCTGGGTACCGGCTGGAATATCATCCAGTCCAAGGCGGCCATCGGTTCCGGCGGCGTGTTCGGCAAGGGCTGGCTGCTGGGGACCCAATCGCACCTGGACTTCCTGCCGGAAAGCCACACCGACTTCATCATCGCCGTGATGGGCGAAGAGTTCGGTCTGGTGGGGATCTGCGTCCTGCTGCTGCTATACCTGTTGCTGATCGGCCGCGGGCTGGTGATCACCGCCCAGGCCCAGACCCTGTTCGGCAAGCTGCTGGCGGGCAGCCTGACCATGACGTTCTTCGTTTATGTTTTCGTCAATATCGGGATGGTCAGTGGCCTGTTGCCAGTTGTCGGGGTGCCGTTGCCCTTCATCAGCTACGGCGGAACTTCGTTGGTGACGCTGCTGTCAGCGTTTGGAATTTTGATGTCGATCCATACCCACCGTAAGTGGATCGCGCAGGTTTGATTAAGGTGAACAGTTCAATGCAAGTGATGCGCGACTGGGCGGCCCGATGCGCTCCCTGGATGGGCCTCGTCGGCTGCCTGGGGGCCGCGCCGGCGGCGCTGGCCGGCGATTACGAAGGATCGCCGCAAGTCGCCGAGTTCGTCGGTGAAATGACCCGCGACTATGGCTTTGCCGGCGAGCAACTGATGGACGTGTTCCGTCAGGTCGAGCGCAAGCAGAGCATTCTCGATGCGATTTCCCGGCCCGCCGAGCGGGTCAAGCCGTGGAAGGAATACCGCCCGATGTTCCTCACCGACGCCCGGGTGGCCCGGGGTGTCGACTTCTGGCGCCAGCACGAGGCGGCCCTGGCCCGTGCCGAGCAGGAGTATGGCGTGCCGGCCCAGGTGATCGTCGCGATCATCGGCGTGGAAACCTTCTTTGGCCGCAACACCGGCAACTACCGGGTGATCGATGCGCTGTCGACCCTGGGCTTCGACTATCCGCCCCGCGCCGAGTTCTTCCGCAAGGAACTGCGCGAATTCCTGCTGCTGGCCCGCGAGGAGCAACTCGATCCGCTGAGCCTCAAGGGCTCCTACGCCGGGGCGATGGGCCTGCCGCAGTTCATGCCGAGCAGCTTTCGCGCCTATGCGGTGGATTTCGACGGCACCGGTCACATCAATATCTGGACCAACGCCGACGATGCCATTGGCAGTGTCGCCAGCTATTTCAAGCGCCACGGCTGGGTGGCCGGCGAGCCGGTGGTCAGTCGCGCCGACGTGCGGGGCGACCAGGTCGACCAGGGGTTGAGCCCCGGCCTCGATCCGGTGAAGACCGTCGGGGAGTTGCGGGCACTGGGCTGGTCGAGTCATGATGCGCTGCGCGATGACATGCCGGTGACGGCATTTCGCCTGGAAGGCGACAATGGGCCCGAATACTGGATGGGCCTGAAGAATTTTTATGCGATCACGCGCTATAACCGCAGCGTAATGTACGCCATGGCCGTGCATCAGCTGTCCGACCTGTTGGTCCAAGCACGGGGCGTCAAGTAATGCAGGCTTTGCCGATTTCCAAACCACTGAAGCTGTTGGCTTGCACTGCGTTGGCGGTGCTGGTGGTCAGTTGCTCGACCAGCCGTTCGCCCTATCAGTCGTCGTCTTCCAATGCGATCCGTTCCAAGCCCGGGCTGGATATCAATCGGGCCCACAAGGACGGCGCGCCGTGGTGGGACGTCGACGTATCGCGGATTCCCGATGCCACGCCGACCCTGCATTCCGGCCCCTACAAGGCCAACCCCTACACGGTGCTGGGCAAGACCTACTTCCCGCTGCAGGACTCGAAGAACTACATCGCCCAGGGCACCGCGTCCTGGTATGGCACCAAGTTCCACGGTCAGAACACTGCCAACGGTGAGGTCTACGATCTCTATGGCATGAGCGCCGCGCACAAGACCCTGCCGCTGCCCAGCTACGTGCGGGTGACCAATCTGGACAACAACCGCAGCGTGATTCTGCGGGTCAACGACCGTGGGCCGTTCTACTCCGACCGGATCATCGACCTGTCCTACGCCGCCGCCAAGAAGCTCGGCTACGCCGAGATCGGCACGGCGCGGGTCCGGGTCGAGGGTATCGACCCGCAGCAATGGTGGGCCCAGCGCGGCCGGCCGGCGCCGTTGATGCTCAACGAGCCGCAGGTGGCGCAGGCCTCGACCCCGGCGCTGTCGGCCTCCACCGGCACCATCGAGCAGTGGACGCCTCCACCGCAACAACACGCAACCGACGTTGTTCCTGTGCAGGCACAGGCCGATGCAAAAAAAAACGGTGCGGTACCAGCCTCTGGCCAGTATCTCCAGGTGGGCGCCTTCGCCAACCCGGACGCTGCCGAACTGCTGCGCTCGAAGCTGAGCTCGATGGTCAAGGCGCCGGTGTTCGTCAGTTCGATCGTGCGCAACCAGCAGACACTGCATCGGGTGCGGATGGGGCCGATCGGCACGCCGGATGAGGTCCTGCAGGTGCAGAACAGTGTCCGTCTGGCCAATCTCGGCTCGCCAAGTCTGGTGACGTCGGAGTAACACAGGCAAAATGGCGGATTCGGCAGCCTTCCGAGGCTCTGTGGGGAATGTTTGTCGATACATTTCGTGCAGAGCCTGGGGCTGGGGCCTGGTTGTTGGTTCGTTTAACAATAAAAGCCTGGAAAGGGTGGTGGAGCGAGCAACCGAACACGGGGCAGCCCATGGCTGTCCGATTAGTTTTGCCCGCAAGGGCAAGTTTCCATTAGCGATTTCGAGAGACGGATGAACATCACCACCTTTGCCAAACGTTTGTGCCTGCTTGTACCGTTGATCATGGCGCCCGCCGCCTGGGCCGCCGATGACATGGCCTTGCCGGCATCGCCGCAACTTGCCGCCAAGTCCTACGTGCTCATGGATGCCGCCAGCGGCAACGTGCTGGTCGAGAACAACGGCGACCAGCGCCTGCCTCCGGCGAGCCTGACCAAACTGATGACCGCCTATATCGCGACCCTGGAGATCCGTCGCGGCCAGATCGGCGAGAACGATCCGGTGACCATCAGCGAAAACGCCTGGCGTACCGGCGGTTCGCGGATGTTCGTCAAGGTCGGTTCCCAGGTGACCGTCAGCGACCTGCTGCACGGGATCATCATTCAGTCCGGCAACGACGCCAGCGTGGCCTTGTCCGAGCACATCGCCGGCAGCGAAGACGCGTTCGCCGACATGATGAACAAGACCGCCGCCGACCTGGGCATGAGCAACAGCCACTTCATGAACCCGACCGGTCTGCCTAACCCGGACCACTATTCGTCGGCCCATGACATGGCGCTGCTGGCCCGCGCGATCATCCGTGTCGACCCGGTGCACTACGCCATCTACTCGCAGAAGGAATTCTTCTGGAACGGCATCAAGCAGCCTAACCGCAACCTGTTGCTGTGGCGTGACAAGACCGTCGATGGCCTGAAGACCGGCCACACCGAAGAGGCCGGCTACTGCATGGTGTCCTCGGCGGTGCGTGACGGCCAGCGCCTGATCGCGGTGGTGTTCGGCACCAACAGCGAAGCGGCCCGTGCGGCCGAGACCCAGAAGCTTTTGACCTACGGTTTCCGCTTCTTCGAAACCCAGACCTTCTACCAGAAGGGCACCGAACTGGCCAAGGCACCGGTGTGGAAAGGCACCACCCACGAAGTCAAGGCCGGTCTGGCCGAAGACCTGACCATGACCATGCCCAAGGGCCAGTTGAAAAAGCTCGCCGCCAGCATGACCATCAACCCGAAACTGGTCGCGCCGATCGCCAAGGGTGACGTCATCGGTAAAGTGGAAGTCAAACTGGATGACAAGGTGGTGCGCAGCACCGATCTGATCGCGCTGGACGCGGTGGAGGAAGGTGGTATCTTCCGCCGCCTGTGGGATAGCATCCGCATGTTCTTCTACGGCATGTTCAACTGACGCAAGTTTCAACAGCGGCATTTCCATCACATAGTGTCGATTTGCGTGCCTCCACCCGACCCGGGCGCGAGGCACGTCCGTTGCCTGGGCTTACGAGGCCGTTATTGTCATGACAGACACTGAAGTAAAAGCACCGAAAATCGAATTCCCGGTTACCGACTATCCGGTCAAGGTGATCAGTGACACGGGGGTGGGCAACAAGGACAAGATCGTCGAGATCGTCCGCAAGCATGCGACGATCAACGACCAGCGGGTGGACGAACGCCAGAGCAGCAATGGCAAGTACACCACGATTCAACTGCACATCGTGGCCACCGACCAGGACCAGTTGTACAACATCAACAGCGAGTTGCGGGCCACCGGCTTCGTACACATGGTGCTGTGATGGCGGGCATGTTGGGCTTTCGCGAACTGGGCCAGACGCCTTACGAGCCGGTCTGGCATGCCATGCAACGTTTCACCGACGGGCGCAAGTCCGAAGAGTTTCCCGATGAAGTCTGGCTGGTGCAGCACCCGCCGGTCTTCACCCAGGGCCAGGCCGGCAAGGCCGAGCATCTGTTGCTGCCGGGCGATATTCCGGTGGTCAAGGTCGATCGTGGCGGTCAAGTGACTTATCATGGACCTGGCCAACTGGTGGCCTATCTGCTGCTGGACGTTCGTCGCCTGGGTTTCGGCGTGCGCGAACTGGTCAGCCGGATGGAGCGCTGCCTGATCGAACTGCTCGCCGAATATGGCGTGCAGGCCGAGGCCAAGGCCGATGCTCCCGGGGTTTATGTCAATGGCGCGAAAATCGCCTCCCTGGGCCTGCGGATTCGCAACGGCTGTTCCTTCCATGGCCTGGCGTTGAACGTCGACATGGACCTGGCGCCGTTCCGGCGGATTAACCCCTGCGGTTATGCGGGGCTGGCGATGACCCAGCTGCGCGACCACACAGGACCGATTGAATTTGCCGAGGTAAGTGCCCGGCTGCGTGCGCAGCTCGTCAAACACCTCGACTATGCTGAGCAGACGACCCTCACGGGCGGAATCGATTGATATGACTACTGCGCAAGACGCTGTGCAAACCCTGATCCCGACGCTGGATGTTTCCGAGCGCCCGGCCCGTGCGAAAGTCGAAACCGGCGTCAAGCTGCGCGGTGCCGAGAAGGTCGCGCGGATTCCGGTGAAGATCATCCCGACCACCGAACTGCCGAAGAAGCCGGACTGGATTCGCGTGCGCATCCCGGTGTCGCCGGAAGTCGACCGCATCAAGCAATTGCTGCGCAAGCACAAGCTGCACAGTGTCTGCGAAGAGGCGTCCTGCCCGAACCTGGGCGAGTGCTTCAGCGGTGGTACCGCGACCTTCATGATCATGGGTGACATCTGCACCCGTCGCTGCCCGTTCTGCGACGTCGGCCACGGCCGGCCGAAGCCCCTGGATGTCGACGAGCCGATGAACCTGGCGGTGGCAATTGCCGACCTGCGCCTGAAGTACGTGGTGATCACCTCGGTGGACCGTGACGACCTGCGTGACGGCGGCGCCCAGCACTTCGCCGACTGCATCCGCGAAATCCGCAAGTTGTCGCCGAACGTGCAACTCGAGACCCTGGTCCCGGACTACCGTGGCCGCATGGACGTCGCTCTGGAAATCACCGCGGCCGAGCCGCCGGATGTGTTCAACCACAACCTGGAAACCGTTCCGCGCCTGTACAAGGCCGCGCGTCCGGGCTCCGATTACCAGTGGTCGCTGACCCTGCTGCAGCGCTTCAAGCAGATGGTGCCGCACGTACCGACCAAGTCCGGCCTGATGCTGGGCCTGGGCGAGACCGACGACGAAGTCATCGAAGTGATGAAGCGCATGCGCGAGCATGACATCGACATGCTGACCCTCGGCCAGTACCTGCAGCCGTCGCGCAGCCACTTGCCGGTGCAGCGCTTCGTGCATCCGGACACCTTCGCCTGGTTCGCCGAGGAAGGCTACAAGATGGGCTTCAAGAACATCGCCTCGGGCCCGCTGGTGCGTTCCTCGTACCACGCCGACGAGCAGGCCAAGCTGGTCAAGGCCGAGTTGCTGGGAGCTTCGTAAGACATATGGGCAGCCTTCGACCCGTGCGGGACTCCTACCCGGAACAAAGCGCGGTGTCGGCGCTGCCCAAGGGCGGGGTGATCGGCCTGATCGCCCCGGCCGGTCCGGTGGCCATCGACCCGCTCGAGGCCCGGCAATGGGTACGCTCGCGCGGTTATGAGCTACGGATCTTTCCAGGCGTCTCGCAACGGGACGGTTACCTGGCCGGCAGCGACGAGGTTCGCCTGCGCGACCTGCACGATGCCTTCTGCGACCCGGAAATCGACGCAATTCTCTGCCTGCGGGGTGGTTATGGCTGCCCACGACTGCTGGACCGGATCGATTACCCGCTGCTCGCGCGCAATCCCAAGCTGCTGGTCGGCTACAGCGATATCACCGCGCTGCACCTGGCGATTGCCCGGCATGCCGGGTTCGTGACCTTTCACGGACCGATGTTCAACATCGATCTGCTCAAGGGCAAGCTGCCTCCCACCGAGTCTTCCTTGTTCGATCTGCTCAGCGGCCGCTTGAAGGCCGGTGACGCACTCGATCACCCCGAAGCCTACCCCTTGAGCACCCTGGCCCCCGGCAGCGCTTGTGGCCGCCTGCAGGGCGGCAACCTGACGTTGATCTGCGCCAGCCTGGGCACGCCTTATGAAATCGACACCGATGGGGTCATCCTGCTGATCGAGGACGTCAATGAGCCACTGTACCGGGTGGACCGGCTGCTCACCCACCTGCGTCTGGCGGGCAAGCTGCAAGGCCTGAAAGGCGTGCTGGTGGGCGATTTCGCCGGAGTCGATGCCGAGGCCCTGGCCCGCTTGCTCAAGCAGGAGCTGGGCCCCCTGGGTATTCCGGTATTGGCGGGATGGCGCAGCGGGCATTGCGATCCGAACCTGACCCTGCCGCTGGGCGCGCAGGTACGCCTGGAGGCTGATGCACGACGGCTGGTGCTGGAGCAGGATGTGGTGATTCTCTAGGCTGTCCCCATCAGCTTGTGATGAGCCTGCTGGTGGAGGAGGCGGCTGGAGGCTGTTTTGTGGCGAGCGGGCTTGCCCGCGCTCGGCTGCATGGCAGCCGTAGCTCGGCCACCTTCGCTGTCTCTGAGATACAGGTGTTGCAGGTTTTGGGGGAGCTTTGCTCCCCAGCGCGGGCAAGCCCGCTCGCCACACAAGCCCTGCTCAGCACACAAGCCTCGCTTGCCACACAAGCTCTGCTCAGCACACAAGCCTCGCTTGCCACACAAGCCCTGCTCAGCACACAAGCTCTGCTCAGCACACAAGCCTCGCTTGCCACACAAGCTCTGCTCAGCACACAAGCCCCGCTTGCCACACAAGCCCTGCTCGCCACACAAGCACAGCTCAGCCCGCAAGCCTGATCAAAAGCGCGACTAGCGGCTACGCAGGCTCTCCAGCAGCTTGTGGTTCGGATAGCCATCGGCCGGCCAGCCCAGCACCTGCTGTGCACCGCGAATGGCCTTGCGGGTGTTGGCACCGATGATGCCATCCGGGTTGCCGGCATCGTAGCCGTTGCTGCTGAGCAGTGTCTGCAGCTCGATCCGCTCGCTGCGGCTGAGCGGCAGGTCATCCTTGGGCCAACTGCCCCGAATCACGCCACCACTGTTGAAGCGCTGGGACAACAGGCCAACCGCCAGTCCGTAGGAGGACGAGTTGTTGTACTTGAGGATCGCGCGGAAGTTGTCGAGCACCAGGAAGCCGGGCCCGCGATAGCCTGCCGGCAGCAACAGCGATGCCGAGAGTGGCGCGGCGCCGTAGGGCAGTGCGACGCCGGCCGGCAGTTGCACACCCATCTGCAGCCACTCGCTGACCGGCTTGCGGATTGCGCCATCGGCCAGCGAGTAGTCGAAACCTGCCGGTACCGTGACTTCGAAGCCCCACGGTTGGCCCTTCTGCCAGCCCGAGCTTTGCAGGTAGTTGGCGGTCGAGGCCAGGGCGTCGGCCGAGTCGTTCCAGATGTCCCGGCGGCCATCGCCGTCGAAGTCCACCGCATAGCTGTTGTAGGTGGTCGGGATGAACTGGGTCTGGCCCATGGCGCCAGCCCAGGAACCGAGCATCTGCTCCGGGCGGATGTCGCCGTGCTGGATGATCTGCAATGCAGCCAGCAACTGGCTCTGGGCGAAGCCCGGGCGACGGCCTTCATAGGCCAGGGTCGCCAGCGAGCGAATGACCGACTTGTCGCCCTGGAACTGGCCGAAGTTGCTCTCCATGCCCCACACCGCGACGAGGGCTTCGCGATCGACGCCATAACGCTGCTCGATGCTCTGCAGCACCGCACTGTTCTGCACCAGCAGGGCCTGCCCCTTGCGCACGCGGGTCGCCGAGAGGGCGCCGTCGAGGTATTCCCATACGGGCCGGGTGAATTCCGGCTGGCTGCGGTCGGCCTTGATCACGCTCATGTCGGGGCTGATGCCGGCGAAGGCGTTGTCGAAGGTATTCGCGGTGATCCCGGCGCGCAGGGCCTCGATACGGAATGCCGCGCGCCAATCCTCGAAACTCTGGGCGGGCTGGATGAACGGGGTATCGGCGGCAGGCGCGGGTGCGGGAATCGGCACCGGGGCGGTGGGCAGCGTCGACAGCGGTTGGGCGTCGGCGGCCGTGGGCTTTTCCGCACAGGCGACGAGCAGGATGAAACTGGTGGCGGCGAACAGTCGGCGCAAGGGCCAACCGAGGGTGAGACTAGAGGGCATGCGCGGGTCCGAAGAATGCGAATCAGATGTTGACCTTATCATGCCTTGGGGGTGCAGGTCGTGATGACACTTTCACGCGGCCAGAAAGTCAGAAGCCTCCCAGCTTTTGGACTGGAAGGCTTCGCGACGGTAGCTGCCCTTGCCTTTGGCCGGCTGTTCCTGGCGGCTTCGGAACAGTGGCTGGGCGATGATCGACTTGGCTTTGTTGGGGCGCCGGGACGGCTTGCTCATGGCGGTGCACTCCTGGGTTGCAAGAGCGCGCATCATCGGGCAGATGGACCTGACTGTCCAGTGGGGTCATTCGGCTGGTAGCGCCAGACGTTGGCCGCACATCAGTAGGCTGAGTCGGCTCAGGCTGCTCCACGGTGAACCGGCGGCCTGGCCCTTGATCTGCGCGTCGATACGTTGTGCGTCCATCAGCAACTGGCTCCAGCGTTGCGCCGAATGCCGTTGCAGGGCCTTGCTCATCAGCGGTCGGCGCTTGTCCCAGACCGGCGGCTTGGCCTGGCTGAAGGCCTTGTCCAGTGGCACGCCCTGGCTGTACTGCTGGGACAGGTTGGCCAGCAGCCGCAGTTCCCGGGCCAGGGCCCAGAGAATCACCGGCGGCTCGACCCCTTCGCCACGCAGCCCTTCGAGCATGCGCAGGGAATGGGCCGCTTCGCCGTTGAGCACGGCGTCGACCAGCCCGAAGACATCGAAGCGGGCGCTGTCGGCCACCGCCGCCTGTACCGTCTCGATGGTGATCTGCCCACCCTCGGCCATCAGCTTGAGCTTTTCGATTTCCTGGGCGGCGGCCAGCAGGTTGCCTTCAACCCGCGCGGCAATCAGCTCCACGGCATCCTGCTGGGCGGAAAGCCCGGCCTGGGCCAGGCGTTGGCGAATCCACTGGGGCAACTGGTTGGCGTCCACCGGCCAGATCTGGATGAACTGGGTCTGCTGGCCCTCGATCAGCGCCTTGCCCCACTTGGTCTTCTGCGCGCTGCCATCGAGCTTGGGCAGGCTGATGAGCAGCAAGGTGTCATCAGCCGGCCGCGCGCAGTACTCCATCAGTGCGGCCGCGCCCTTGTCGCCCGGCTTGCCCGACGGCAGGCGCAGCTCCAGCAGGCGTTTCTCGGCGAACAGCGACATGCTGGCGCCGGCCTGCAGCAGGGTGCCCCAGTCGAAGTTGGCGTCGGCGCTGAACACCTGGCGTTCATCGAAGCCTTGCTGGCGTGCGGTTGCACGAATGGCGTCGGCGGCTTCCTGGCACAGCAGCGGGTCATCGCCGCTGATGACATAGACTGGCGCGAGGCCACCTTGCAGGTGTTTGGCGAGTTGGGCGGGAGCGAGTTTCATGGGCGGGTGGCCAGGGGGCGCCAGGGGCGCCCCTCATGGCTTACTGGTTCGGCAGTTCCAGAGGTGATTGCTGCGGCTGCGACGCTTCGAACTTGCGCGCGGCTTCCAGGGCGTCGGCGTCGGCCTTGGCCTTGGCATTGGCGGCCTGCTGGAGGCTGTCGAGCTGTGCCGGCGTCAGCACCTGCAGGCGGATGACCATCTGCTGCACCAGGTCGCGACGCATTTCCTTGCGCAGTTCGCCGGCTTCGGCATCGCCGCCGGTGATGTTGTTGCCGTCATGCACGTAGTACTTCTGCGCTTCCAGCTTGCCGCCGGTCAGCAGCAGATCCTTCTCGCCACGGATCTCGTAGACCAGCACGGTGTTGAGTTCGTACTCGGCGTTACGGCCCGAGCCGGTGTAGCTCGCCGCGCGCTGGGTTTCCTGCTCATCGGTCAGGATCAGCTTGTAGGGCGCGCCCTTGTGGACGTCGACGCCGCTATGCTCCAGCACCTGGGTCAGTTGCTTGATCGTGTCACCGTAGGCGTTGCGGGCGCTGACCGACAATTCCTTGATCGTCAGTTCGGAGGTGCCCGTACCACGCAGCTGGAAGCCGCATGCGCTCAGCAGCACCGCAAGGCCCATTACCAGCAGATTGCGTTTGATCATCTTGTTGCTCCCCTTGAAGCCGTGGGCCGACACGGCAGCCCCGGAAATCCTGTAAGGCGCCCGCACTGGCGGGCGCCTGGTCCAATTAGCTGGCGACGATGTTGACCAGCTTGCCGGGCACGACGATGACCTTGCGGATCGTCAGGCCATCGATGAAGCGCAGTACGTTTTCGTTGACCCGGGCCTCCGCTTCGATTTCCTCGCGGGTGGCGCTGGCCGGCATTTCGATCTGGCCGCGCAGCTTGCCGTTGACCTGGATCACCAGCACCAGGCTGTCCTGCACCAGTGCCTCGTCGTCCTGCACTGGCCACTTGGCGTCGATCACCGGATCGGCATGACCCAGTTGATTCCACAGCTCGTGGCAGATGTGCGGGGTGATCGGTGCCAGCAGCAACGTCACGGTTTCCAGGCCTTCCTGAATCAGTGCGCGGTCCTGTTCGGTGCCTTGCGGGGCTTTTTCCAGAACGTTCATCAGCGTCATCACCTGGGCGATGGCGGTATTGAATTTGTGGTTCTGGCCGACGTCATGGCTGGCCTGCTTGATGGCCAGGTGAATCGAACGGCGAATGGCTTTCTGCTCGTCGTTCAGGCCGGCGACCTCCAGCTTGCCCGGCAGGCCCTGGGAAACATGGGCCTGCGCCAGGCGCCAGACGCGCTTGAGGAAGCGGTGCGAGCCTTCGACCCCGGAGTCGGACCATTCCGCGCTCATGTCGGGCGGCGAGGCGAACATCATGAACAGGCGGCAGGTGTCTGCACCGAACTGGTCGATCATCGACTGTGGATCGACGCCGTTGTTCTTCGACTTGGCCATTTTCTCGGTGCCACCGATCTCGACCGGCAGGCCGTCGGAGATCAGTTTGGCGCTGATGACCTTGGCCTTGCTGTCGCGTTCGAGTTCAACGTCCGCCGGGTTGAACCAGGTGTAGGCACCGTTGGCTTCGCGGCGGTAGTAGGTTTCGGCGATGACCATGCCCTGGGTCAGCAGGTTCTTGAACGGTTCGTTCGAGCTGACCAGGCCTTCGTCGCGCATCAGCTTGTGGAAGAAGCGCGCGTACAGCAGGTGCAGGATCGCGTGTTCGATGCCGCCGATGTACTGGTCCACCGGCAGCCAGTGGTCGGCGGCCTTCGGATCGACCATGCCGCCTTCGTAGTGTGGCGAGGCGTAGCGGGCGTAGTACCAGGACGACTCGACGAAGGTGTCCATGGTGTCGGTTTCACGCTTGGCCGGCTGGCCGCATTTCGGGCAGTTGCACTCGTAGAACTCGGGCATGCGCGCCAGTGGCGAGCCGGCGCCGTCCGGCACCACGTCTTCCGGCAGCACGACCGGCAGTTGATCTTCCGGCACCGGTACGTCGCCACAGCTGTCGCAGTGGATGATCGGGATTGGGCAGCCCCAATAGCGCTGGCGGCTGATGCCCCAGTCGCGCAGGCGGAACTGGGTGCGCGAGGCGCCGAGGTTCTTCTTGATCAGCGCGACTTCGATGGCATCGAACGCGCCGGCGAAGTCCAGGCCGTCGAACTCGCCGGAGTTGATCAGGGTGCCGTGCTCGCCGTAGGCGTCCTGCCACGGGGCCGGGTTGGTGTCGCCGGAGCTGGTGCGCACCACCGACTTGATCGGCAGGTCGTACTTGCTGGCGAACTCGAAATCACGCTCGTCGTGGGCCGGCACTGCCATTACGGCGCCATCGCCGTAGTGCATCAGCACGTAGTTGGCGACCCACACCGGCAGCTTCTCGCCGGTCAGCGGATGCGCAACGAACAGGCCGGTCGGCAGGCCCTTCTTCTCCTGGGTGGCGACATCGGCTTCGGCGACGCTGCCGGCCTTGCATTCGGCGATGAAGGCCTGCAGCTCGGGGTTGTTGGCGGCGGCCTGGGTCGCCAGCGGGTGTTCGGCGGCGACGGCGACGTAGGTCGCGCCCATCAGGGTGTCCGGGCGGGTGGTGAAGACTTTCAGGGTGCCGGCTTCGCCGATGGACTCGATGTCGTAGGGGAACTGCACTTCCATCCCGCGGGACTTGCCGATCCAGTTGCGCTGCATGGTCTTGACCTGCTCGGGCCAGCCCGGCAGTTCGTCGAGGCCTTCCAGCAGCTCATCGGCATAGGCGGTGATCTTGAAGTAGTACATCGGGATTTCGCGCTTCTCGATCAGCGCGCCGGAGCGCCAGCCGCGGCCGTCGATGACCTGCTCGTTGGCCAGTACGGTCTGGTCCACCGGGTCCCAGTTCACGGTACCGTTCTTGCGGTAGATCACGCCTTTCTCGAACAGGCGGGTGAACAGCCACTGTTCCCAGCGGTAGTAGTCGGGCTTGCAGGTGGTCACTTCGCGGGACCAGTCCACCGCCAGGCCCAGGCTGCGCAACTGGCTCTTCATGTAAGCGATGTTTTCGTAGGTCCACTTGGCCGGAGCGACCTTGTTCTTCATCGCGGCGTTTTCCGCCGGCATGCCGAAGGCGTCCCAGCCCATGGGTTGCAGGACATTCTTGCCCTGCATGCGCTGGTAGCGGGCGATCACGTCGCCGATGGTGTAGTTGCGCACGTGGCCCATGTGCAGCTTGCCGCTGGGGTAAGGGAACATCGACAGACAGTAGTAGGTGTCCTTGCCTGGCTGTTCACTGACTTCAAAGGACTTCTGCTCATCCCAGAACGTTTGGGCGGCGTTTTCGATTTCACGGGGCTGATAGTGTTCGTGCATGGCTACTTGTTCTGGAAAGGGTGGCCCAATCCTCTTCAACGCACCGTGCGGGTGCTGCTGGAAGTGGAGTTACAGGAAGCCCCGTAGCATACATGACGCCGCTCTGCCGAGGGAAACCCTGATTGCGCGACAAAGGCCGTTGGTCGCGGCGGCAGGCTGGTTGGCCGGGCGCCGCTAAGCTCATGGAGGGGGAAGTGATACTTATCTTCAATGAGGTGAACGGATGGTGGAGTCGCAGCGAAATGTAACTGATCCCGAACTGTACGAACGTCTGATCACACGCCTTGGGCTTGCCCTGGACGTCGCGAGAACGGCAGTCCGCCTGCGTGACGAGCGGCCTGCCGAGTTGGAGTTGCGGGGCCTGAGCCGCGCCGAGTTCGAACTGATCAGGGCCTATCTGGACCTGAGTGGTCGCGGCGTGCACGCGTCTGACGCAACCGTTTCACACCCCAGGGAAGAGATGCATTCAGCCGAGATCATCTGGTTGAAGGACAGGGCGCCCAAGCTGTATTCGGCGCGGTTCAAGTCATTTCGGACCAAATGAGGTCCGCCCGGCTGCATCCTGTTGTCTGTCGTTGACCTGACCTGCTTTTCGGGCCAAGGACCCGCAAGGTTGTTGATTGCTCCTGATCCACTTAGGCTTCGGGCATCTTCTGGAGGTGCCCGATGCCTGTTCGCTACATCCTAAAACAATTGTTGCTGCCGCCCGGCCTGTTGCTGCTGTTGCTGGCCCTGGCCTGGTGGCTGCGACGGCGTCGACCGCGGCTGGCGGCGGTGTGTTTTGCCCTGGGTTTCGGCGGGTTCTGGCTGATCAGTCTGCCAGTGGTGGTCGAATGGTCGGCACGCGCCCTCGAAACCGTACCAGCGCTGGAGCGTGGCGAATGGGCGGGGCTGGCGCAGCGCGCCGATGTCATCGTGGTGCTGGGCTCGGGGCGCGAGCGTGGCGATTCGGCCTGGGGCGGCGATCAGCCGACCGGCATCGGCCTGGAGCGCCAGCGCTATGCGGCGCGACTGGCCAAGGCTTCGGGCCTGCCGGTGCTGACCAGTGGCGGCCTGCACTACGGCACACCGCCCAGCGAGGCGGCGTTGATGGCCGAGTCGATGCGTGACGACTCCGGGGTGGCGGTGCGCTGGCTGGAAGAGCGCAGCACCACGACCTGGGAAAATGCCCTGTTCAGCCACGAGCTGTTGGCGCCGCTGGGGATCAAGCGGGTGGTGGTGGTCACGCATGCCGCGCACATGCCGCGGGCGGTCTGGAGCTTCGAGCGGGCCGGTTTCACCGTGGTGCCGGCGCCGGTCGGCTTCCTGGGGCGTGACAACGCCAGCCCGCTGGGTGGCTGGCTGCCGGAGTTCAAGGCGATCTGGCGTAGCGGGCAGTTGATCAACGAGGCGGTGGGGCAGGTGGGCTACCGGCTTTTTTACTGAGCCGGCTTTTGCCTGTCCAGGCCATGGAGCATGCCCGCATGGGTATCGTGGCGAGCGGGCTTGCCCGCGCTGGGGCGTGAAACGGCCCCAAAACCAGCGAGCGCGTTGCATCAGGTACAACGAGTCGGCAGGCTTCAGGGCTGCCTGGCAGCCCAGCGCGGGCAAGCCCGCTCGCCACAGGAAGCCTCTTCGCCCCGAGGCGCCTGTTCACCCCAAAAGGCCCGCTCGCCCTAGAAAGTCAGTTCGGCGTCGGGAGAGGCCGCGGTGCTTTCAGACGGTCTTGGCAATCCGGCTGGCCAACAGCGCCCAGCCGAAGAGCAGCCCGCAGAGGATGATCAACGGCCACGACCGCCATTGCAGATATGGCGTCAGGTTGTGCATCGGCACCACTTCGCCATACAGGATGCCGCGTTCGAACTGCGGAATCTGCACGCTGATCCGGCCGAATGGGTCGATCAAGCCGGTCACGCCGTTGTTGGTGGCGCGGATCATCCAGCGTCCGGCTTCCAGGGCACGCATCTGGGCCATCTGCAGGTGTTGCAGCGGGCCGATCGAGGTGCCGAACCAGGTGTCGTTGCTGATGGTCAGCAGCAGGTCGCTGCGTGCCGACAGGCTGGCGGCGAACTCCGGGTAGACCACCTCGTAGCAGATGAACGGTGCGATCTGGTAGCCCTTGGCTTGCAGCAGTGGCTGGTCGGACGGGCCGCGGGCGAAGTCGGACATCGGCAGGTCGAAGAATTCGATCAGTCCGCGCAGCAGATCCTGCAGCGGAACGTATTCGCCAAACGGCACCAGCTTCTGCTTCAGGTAGATGCCGTCACCTTCACCGAGCGCGACGATGCCGTTGAAGTAGCGTTTTTCGTTATGCACGACCTGGCGAATCGGCACGCCGGTGATCAGCGCCGAATGCCGTTCGGCGGCGAAATTGCCCATCATCGACAGGTAGCCCTCGGCGGACTCCTTCAGTACCGGCACGGCTGTCTCTGGCCACACCAGCAGGTCGACCCGTCTGGAACTGAAGCTCATGTCGCGATACAGCGCCAACTGGGCGTTGAGCTGCGCCGGATCCCACTTCATGCTCTGTTCGATATTGCCCTGGATCGCGGCGACGCTCAGCGGCTCGCCCGACGGGCTGGTCCAGGCGTGATGCTTGAGCCCCAGGCCGATGATCCAGGGGCCGACGAGCAGCACCATGCCCGCGGCGATGAAGGCCTTGCGCCCGCCCTTGAGCAGGCGCCGGGCGTTGTACAGCAGGGCGGCGGTCAGGGCGAGGGCGAAGGAGATCAGCCAGATCCCACCCAGTGGAGCGAGGCCGGCCAGTGGGCCGTTCAACTGGCTGTAGCCGGAGTAGAGCCACGGGAAACCGGTCAGGAACCAGCCACGAAAGGCTTCCTGTGCAACCCACAGGGCGGCGAAGGCCAGGGCGTCGGCCAGGGGGGCTTCATTGCGGCGTATCCAGCGCGCCCAGAGCCAGGCGGGCAGGGCGAAGAACCAGGCGATGGCGGCGATGAACGCCAGCATCAGCAGGCCCGCCAGCAGCACCGAGGCGCCGCCGTAGGTGTGGATGCTCACGTAGATCCAACTGGTACCGGCGCCGAACAGGCCGAAACCGAAACACCAGCCGCGCCATAGCGCCTGGCGCGGCGAGAGTTCGCGCAGGCCGGCATAGAACAGGCCGACCGCCAGCAACGCCAGGGGCCAGATATCGAACGGCGCCAGGGCCAGGGTGGTCAGCGCGCCAGCCGCCACGGCCAGCAGGTTACCGGGCCAGCCGGGACGGGTTAAGCGCAGCATAGGGAGCTTCAGTCCTTAGCGGTTGATGGGCGTCAGGCGGATCAGATGAATCCGACGGCTGTCGGCATTCAGGATACGGAAACGATACGCGCCGATCTCGGTGGTTTCATTACGCTTTGGCAGGTGGCCGAACGCGCTCATCACCAGGCCGCCGACGGTGTCGAACTCGTCGTCGGAGAATTCGCTGTCGAAGAACTCGTTGAAGTTCTCGATCGGCGTCAGCGCCTTGATCAGGAAGTCACCGCTGGGCAGGGGTTTGATGTAGCTGTCTTCCTCGACATCGTGCTCGTCCTCGATATCGCCGACGATCTGTTCCAGCACGTCCTCGATGGTCACCAGGCCCGCCACGCCGCCATACTCGTCGATCACGATGGCCATGTGGTTGTGGTTGGCGCGGAACTCGCGCAGCAGCACGTTCAGGCGCTTGGACTCGGGAACGAAGGTCGCCGGGCGCAGCAGGTCCTTGATGTTGAAGCCCTCGCCGTTCTCCTTGAGGATCAGCGGCAGCAGATCCTTGGCCAGCAGGACGCCCATGACGTCGTCATGGCTTTCGCCGATCACCGGATAGCGCGAGTGGGCGGCATCGAGGACAGCGGGAAGGAATTCGCGGGGTGTCTGGGTCGCCTTGATGCTGATCATCTGCGAGCGCGGGACCATGATGTCGCGTACCTGCAGGTCGGCAACCTGGATGGCGCCTTCGACGATGGCCAGCGCTTCGCTGTCCAGCAGTTTGTTCTGGTGGGCTTCGCGCAGCAGCTCCAGCAACTCCTGGCGGTTTTTCGGCTCATGGGCAAAAGCCTGGGTCAGTTTACCCAGCCAGGACTTCTGCCCGTTGCTCGATCGGTCTTCGCTCATAGCGATTTACTCGTTTCCCTTGGTGATTGAGTGATCAGTGTTCGTCATCGGCGTAGGGGTCGGGATGACCCAGTTCAGCAAGCAACTCTCGTTCCAGCGCTTCCATTTCCTCGGCTTCCTCGTCATCGATGTGGTCGTAACCCAACAGATGCAGGCAGCCGTGAATGACCAGATGGGCCCAGTGGGCCTCCAGTGCCTTGCCTTGCTCGGCCGCCTCGCGGGCGACCACCGGAACGCAGATCACCAGATCTCCCAGCAGGGGAATATCCAGCAGTTCGTCCGGCACGTCGGCGGGGAAGGACAGCACGTTGGTCGCGTAGTCCTTCTGGCGCCAGGTACGGTTCAGTTCGCGCCCTTCGGCCTCATCCACCAGGCGGATGGTCAGTTCCGAATCGGCGCTGCGCTGGCGCAGGGCCAGGGCGCACCAGGCGCGGAACCGGGCTTCGCTCGGGGCGGGGGCGTCAGTGGCCAGTTGCAGGTCGAGTTCAAGCATCGGCTTGGCTGTCCCTGGCCGGGGCGGGCTCGCTGCGTTTGTCGAAACGCTCGTAGGCTTCGACGATGCGCTGCACCAGCGGATGGCGCACCACGTCCTTGGGCTGGAAGTGGGTGAAGCTGATGCCCGGCACGTCCTTGAGCACTTCGATGACATGGGCCAGGCCGGACTTGGTGCCGCGTGGCAGGTCGACCTGGGTGATGTCGCCGGTGATGACCGCGGTCGAGCCGAAGCCGATCCGGGTCAGGAACATCTTCATCTGCTCGACGGTGGTGTTCTGGCTCTCGTCGAGGATGATGAAACTGTTGTTCAGCGTGCGGCCGCGCATGTAGGCCAACGGGGCGATCTCGATCACCTGGCGCTCGATGAGCTTGGCCACGTGTTCGAAACCGAGCATTTCATACAGCGCGTCGTACAGCGGGCGCAGGTACGGGTCGATCTTCTGGGCCAGGTCACCCGGCAGGAAGCCGAGTTTTTCCCCAGCTTCGACCGCCGGACGCACCAGCAGGATCCGCCGCACCTGCTCGCGCTCCAGAGCGTCCACCGCGCAGGCCACCGCCAGGTAGGTCTTGCCGGTACCCGCCGGGCCGATGCCGAAGTTGATGTCGTTGGCCAGCACTTCCTTCACGTAGCGCTGCTGGTTCAGGCCGCGCGGGCGAATCATGCCCTTGCGGGTGCGCAGGGCCACCGAGGCTTCGGCGACCGGGTTGTTTTCCAGGTCGTCGGCAGTCGATTCGCGCAGGAACAGGTGCACCATGTCCGGCGATAGCTCGGTGCCCTTGGTTTCCCGATAGAGGCGGCGCAGCAGGTTCTCTGCGGAAGTGGTGAGCTTGGGGTCGCCGATCAGTTCGAACTGATTGCCGCGGTTGCGGATCTGGATGGCCAGGCGCTGTTCGATCAGGCGCAAATGCTCGTCGAACTGCCCGCACAGATTGGCGAAACGATGGGCCTCGAAAGGTTCGAGGATGAAGCGATGGGGTTCTATGGGTGCGTTCAAGGTCGTTTATCAGCCGCCCAACGGCAATGGAGATGAATTCAAGGATAACGCTAGCAGCCTGGGGACGAAAGCGCTTCCGTCTGACAGACGTCCCTTCTTCTTTACGGCGCCCACCCTTAGCGAGTGGACTTGTCGGAACGCCGCACCGCCCTGCTCGGCTGCAAGGCGGCCGTAAAGCCCGATTCCGCGTTTCGCCTGGCAGGTCGCGGTGACAGGTTTTGGGGGCGCATTGCGCCCCAGCGCGGGCAAGCCCGCTCGCCACAGGGGGTGATTCAGCGGCACGCAGGCGTCTACTGCAACATCGAGCCACGCAGCGAGTGTGGCTGCGCGGAATCGATGTGGACGTCGACGAACTGGCCGATCAACTGTGGATTGTCGCAGCGGAAGTTGACGATACGGTTATTCTCGGTCCGTCCCTGCAGTTCGCCCGGATCCTTTTTCGAATAGTCGGTCACCAGGATGCGCTGGATCGAGCCAACCATTTGTCGGCTGATCTCGAAGCCCTGCTGGTTCAGGCGGTGCTGCAACGCGTTCAGGCGCTCCTTCTTCAGTTCTTCCGGGGTGTCGTCCGGCAGGTCCGCCGCTGGCGTACCGGGGCGCTGGCTGTAGACGAACGAGTAGGAGAAGTCGAAGCCGACGTCCTCGATCAGCTTCATGGTCTGCTGGAAGTCCTTCTCGGTTTCCCCGGGGAAGCCGACGATGAAGTCCGAGCTGATGCAGATGCCCGGCACGGCGGCCCGCAGTTTGCGCAACTTGGACTTGTATTCCAGTGCCGTATGATTGCGTTTCATCGCCGCCAGAATCCGGTCCGAGCCCGATTGCACCGGCAGGTGCAGGTGCTTGACCAACTCAGGTACCTCGGCATGGGCCTGGATCAGACTGTCGGAGAACTCCAGCGGGTGCGACGTGGTGTAACGGATACGCTCGATGCCGTCGACGGCCGCCACCACCCGGATCAGTTCCGCCAGGTCGGCCAGCCGGCCATCATGGGTGACACCGCGATAACCGTTGACGTTCTGCCCCAGCAGGGTCACCTCACGCACGCCGTTCTCGGCCAGGTGGATGATTTCGCCGATCACGTCGTCGAAGGGCCGGCTGACCTCTTCGCCACGGGTGTAGGGCACCACGCAGAACGTGCAGTACTTGCTGCAGCCCTCCATCACCGAAACGTAGGCGCTGGGGCCATCGATGCGCGGCTCGGGCAGGTGGTCGAACTTCTCGATCTCCGGGAACGAGATGTCCACCTGCGGCAGGCGGGTGACGCGTGCCGCATCGATCATTTCCGGCAGACGGTGCAGGGTCTGCGGGCCGAAGACCACGTCGACATACGGCGCGCGCTTGCGGATCGCCTCGCCTTCCTGGCTGGCGACGCAGCCGCCGACGGCGATCACCATGTCCGGATTGCCTTCCTTCAGCTCGCGCCAGCGGCCCAGTTGGGAGTAGACCCGGTCCTGGGCACGTTCGCGGATCGAACAGGTGTTGAGCAGGATGACATCCGCGTCTTCGGCGCGGGCGGTGACTTCCAGGGCCTGATGTTCGCCCAGCAGGTCGACCATGCGCGAGCTGTCGTACTCGTTCATCTGGCAACCGTGGGTTTCGATATAGAGCTTCTTGGCCATGGGCGGGTGTCGTCACGTGATTCAAAGAACCGCGCATTATAAGGGGCATCGCGGTCGCTTCCTAGCATTGCGCGTCCGGCGGCTATGCTATAGTTCGCGCCCTCTTTCCATAGCCCCGATTTGTTGTCCGCCCACCATGAGCAAACGTGAAACCCCGATCTACAAGGTGATTTTCCTCAACCAGGGCCAGGTGTTCGAAATGTACGCCAAGCAGATCTATCAGAGCGATCTGTGGGGGTTCCTGGAGGTCGAGGAGTTCGTCTTCGGCGAGCGCACGCAACTGGTGGTCGATCCGGGGGAGGAAAAACTCAAGGCGCAGTTCGAGGGCGTGGTGCGCAGTTTCGTGCCAATGCACTCGATCGTGCGGATCGACGAGGTCGAGCGCCTGGGTACGCCGAAGATCAGCGAGGCGCGGGGCATGGGCAACGTCACGCCGTTTCCGATGCCGATACCCGAGAAATAACGGTCATTGTGGGAGCCGGCTTGCTGGCGATAGCGACCTGTCAGCCAGCATCTTGGTCGACTGACACGACGCCATCGCCAGCAAGCCGGCTCCCACGATGATCGTGCAAGCCGGGTTTACCGAGGTGTCGAACCGCCGCGAAGTGGCCCGCAACCCAGGACTCTCCCGCAGGGGCGGTGGGCTCAGGGCAGTGGCGAGAAGGGCGTGCGCCCGTCGGCGGTCTGCAGTTCCAGCAGGTACTTGCGGAAGATCTGTCCCAACACCTGGGTCGCCATCTCCAGTTCGTCCCGCGGCATCTGCGCCGCGACTTCGTCGGCAACGTCCAGCGCATCCTCGGCACCGTTGACCGCCGCCATCTTCAGCACGATATAGGCCTGGACGTTGTTGGCCGGCACGCCCTCGCCCTTGTAGAACATGGTGCCGAGTTGGAACTGGGCCTGGGCGTGTCCCTGCAGGGAGGCCAGTTCGAAGTTGCTCAGGGCCTTGTTCAGGTCGCGTGGCGCGTTCTTGCCGTCGTAGTAGAACTCGCCCAGCTCGTATTGCGCCTCCGCGTCGCCCCCCTTGGCCGCCTGTTCGCAGGCGCTCAGGGCCTCGGCGAGATCCTGCGGCTGGGTATTGAGCGTGCAACGGCCCATTGCCGGGATCAACAACGAGTTGCCGCCGGCGTGTGCCAGCAGGGGCTGAAGGAGCAACAGGCAGCCCAATGAAAGGGCGCGGCCGGTGCGGTTCATGGGAATCGACGTACCTCTGAAGGGCGGGCGTACCCGGCCAGGGGATGTGTATGGCGCGCATTATGAAATAAGCGGGGGCCACCTTACAAAGTCTTTACTCGTTTTTCTGCTGCGCGGGCGTTATATCGCCCGGTTTTGCCGGTCATGGAGGGAATGACGCGAGTCCACCCTGAAAGTTCAGGCGGGAAAGTCGACGCCGGTCGGGCCCGGCGTCGGCTCTGTCACGGAGCGCAGCGCTTATTTCAGTGCGGCGAAGGCCCGTTCGGCGGCGTCCAGGGTCAGTTTCAGCTCGGTTTCGCCGTGGGCGATGGAGGTGAAGCCGGCTTCGAAGGCACTTGGCGCCAGGTACACGCCGCCTTCGAGCATCAGGTGGAAGAAGCGCTTGAAGCGCTCGGCATCGCTGGCCATGACATCCTCGAAGGTGACGATGTCGTCGGCGCCGCTGAAGTACAGGCCGAACATGCCGCCGGCCTGGGTGGTGACGAACGGGATGCCGGCGGCATCGGCGCGCTGCTGCAGGCCGTCGAGCAGGCGCGTGGTGTAGTCGCTCAGCTCGGCATGGAAGCCCGGCCGGCTGATCAGGCGCAGGGTGGTCAGGCCGGCGGCCATGGCCAGCGGGTTGCCGGACAGGGTACCAGCCTGGTAGACAGGGCCCAGCGGGGCGATACGCGACATGATCTCGCGCTTGCCGCCGAAGCAACCTACTGGCATCCCGCCGCCAATGATCTTGCCGAAGGTGCTCAGGTCCGGGGTCACGCCGTAGTGGGCCTGGGCGCCGCCGAGGGCGACACGGAAACCGGTCATCACTTCGTCGAAGATCAGCACCACGCCGTGCTGGTCGCACAGGCTGCGCAGGCCTTCGAGGAAGCCAGGTGCCGGCGGCACGCAGTTCATGTTGCCGGCAACCGGCTCGACGATGATGCAGGCGACCTCCTGGCCGACTTCGCCAAGCATCTTCGCCACCGCGTCGATGTCGTTGAACGGCAGGGTCAGGGTGTGTTTGGCGAACGCCGCCGGCACGCCGGCGGAACTCGGTACGCCCTGGGTCAGGGCGCCGGAACCGGCCTTGACCAGCAGGCTGTCGGAGTGGCCGTGGTAGCAGCCTTCGAACTTGATGATACTGTCGCGACCGGTGTAGCCACGGGCCAGGCGGATGGCGCTCATGGTCGCCTCGGTGCCGGAGCTGACCATGCGCACCATTTCCATCGACGGCACGATCGAGCAGACCAGGTCGGCCATTTCGGTTTCCATGGCGGTCGGCGCACCGTAGGACAGACCGTGTTCCAACTGCTTGCGCACGGCGTCGAGTACGTCCGGGTGGCTGTGGCCGAGGATCATCGGGCCCCAGGAACCGACGTAGTCGACATAGCGCTTGTCGTCTTCGTCAGTGACGTAGGCGCCTTCGGCGTGCTTGAAAAACAGCGGGGTGCCGCCGACGCTCTTGAACGCCCGAACAGGCGAGTTCACGCCACCGGGAATGTGTTTCTGGGCATTGGCAAACAGCGTTTCGGAACGGGACATGGTCGGGCTCTCGGAAATCATGAAGTGAAGAGGGCATTGAAGGCGCGCGCGCGGCGTGTCACGTCCTGGGCGCTTTCTGCGCCGAACAGGCCATGGATCACCGCCAGCAGGTCGGCACCCTGGGCGATCAGCGGCGCGGCATTGTCGAGGGTGATTCCGCCGATCACGCAGATCGGCAGGTGCAGCGCAGGGCGGGCCCGTTCGAGCAGGGCGATGTTGGCCGCCGGTGCACCGGGCTTGGTATTGGAATTGAAGAAACGGCCAAAGGCGACGTAGCTGGCACCTTCCCGGGCGGCCTGTTCGGCCAGCTCCAACTGCCCATGGCAGGTGGCACCGATGATCGCCCGGCTGCCGAGCAGGGCGCGGGCCGGGGTCAGGGGGCCGTCGGTCTGCCCCAGATGCACGCCAACCCCGAGACGCGCGGCGAGCTCGGCGTCGTCGTTGATGATCAGTTGGGTCCCGTAGCGTTCGCAGAGTCTGAGCAGGGCCTCGGCCTCGCGCAGGCGACGGGCGTCGTCCGTGCTCTTGTCGCGATACTGCAGCAGCGTCACGCCACCTTCGAGAGCGGCCTCGACATAGGCGAGGAGCTTGCCGGCCAGCAACTGGCTGTCGGTGATGGCATACAGACCACGTAGTTTCATCGGTTCGGCCTCAAAGCATTACGGGTGGGGCATTACGAGCAGAAATCCAGCGGCAGGCGGCGTGGCACGAACTGCCCCTGGCCGAGTCGTTCGGCGTCGCGCAGGGTGCGCCAGGTGTAGTCCAGGGCCGATTGCACGGCGCTGACCAAGTGCTCGCCCTGGGCCAGGCGACCGGCGAGGGCGCTCGCCAGGGTGCAGCCCGAACCGTGATAACTGCCGGGCAGGCGCTGGCACTTGAAGGTCTGGCGGCTGCCGTCGCGACCGTACAGGCGGTTGTGAATCTGTTCTTCTTCGCCATGGCCGCCGGTGATCAGCAGGTACTGGCAGTACGGCAGCAGCTTTTGTGCGCACTCATCGGCGCTGCCTTCGGGCAGTTCGGCCAGGATACGCGCTTCGGGCAGGTTGGGAGTGGCGATCTTCGCCAGGGGCAGCAGGCGTTCGCGCATGGCGTAGCCGACCTCGTCCTTGCCCAGCCGGCCGCCGCCGCCGGCGCGCAGCACCGGGTCGCAGACCATTGGCAGGTGCGGATGCGCCTGGAGCAGTTCGACCACGGTGTCGACCATTTCCAGGGAACCGAGCATACCCAGCTTGACCGCCGCGACCGTCGAATCGTTGAGCACCGCATTGGCCTGGGCCAACACCCACCCGCGATCGAGCACGCGGAAATCGCTGACATTCACCGTATCCTGCACGGTCAGCGCGGTGACTGCGGGAGCGGCATGGCAGCCCTGGGCGAGCAGGGCTTCGATATCCGCCTGGAGGCCGGCACCGCCACTGGGGTCGTGTCCGGAAAGGCAGAGAACAACGGGACGAGAGCTGTAGATATTCATGGGGCGCGAGCTTACCACCAATCGCTTTGTTCGGAATCGTCCACGCAGCGTTGCATTTTTGCCCTGAAGGTTTGTCCGACGTGGTCGATAAGGATGACTCACAAATGCGATTCAATCGCGCAAATGCCCGTTCTAGAGCGATTTGCCTAAATACTGCAATGGTGTTTTTTAGCCATCAGTGGCTATGCTAGAGTGGATCCAAACGAATAACAGGCTATGCGGCATCACGTCGTCTCAAGGGAATGGGGGCTCCTGACGCGACCGGAATGGCCATGCTGGGGCTGTATGCGCTATTTGCTGATGATGTTGTTGAGCTGGCTGCCGCTGATGGCGAGCGCAGTCGAGTTTGATGAATCCACTCAGAGCCTGCCCCTGGGCCGGGTCATGCAAGTGTTCGAGGACGTGGGCGGTCAGGCCGCTATCGCGGATATTGTCTCGCCTGCCATGGCCGGCCGCTTTCGTCAGCACGACAAGGACGCGCTCAACGCCGGCTATTCGCAATCGGCGTTCTGGCTCAAGGTCGACCTGACCTACAAGCCGAAAAATGCCGAGGCACGGCGAACCTGGCTGCTGGAACTGGCCTACCCGCCGATGGATCACATCGATCTCTACCTGCCGGACGCCAGCGGTGAATACCGTCTGAACCAGCGTACCGGTGATGAACTGCCCTTCGCCAGTCGACCGATCAAGCAGAACAACTACCTGTTCGAGCTGGATTTCGCCCCCAACGAAAGCAAGACCGTCTACCTGCGCCTGCAAACCGCGGGTTCGGTCCAGGCGCCGCTGAGCCTGTGGTCGAGCCAGGCCTATCTGGAAGAGCAACCGGTACGTCTGTACGTGTTGGGGCTGATCTATGGCGTGCTGCTGGGGATGCTGGTCTACAACCTGTTCATCTACCTCAGCGTGCGCGACACCAGCTATCTCTACTACATCTTTTACATTGCCTCGTTCGGCTTCTACCAGTTGTCGGTCAACGGTGCGGCGGTCCAGTACTTCTGGCCGAACAACCCCTGGTGGGCGAATGCCGCGACGCCATTCCTGATCGGCTCGGCGGGCTTCTTCGGCTGCCAGTTTGCCCGCAGTTTCCTGACTACGGCCGTCCATAGTCGCTGGCTGGATCGCCTGTTGCTGCTGTTGATGGCCGTGGGTGTACTGGTGATGGCGTTGTCGCTGATGAGCGGCTACGCGCTGGCCCTGCGCCTGGCAACGGCGCTGGCCCTGGTCTTCACCGTGACCATCTTCTTCGCCGGGGTCCGTGCCTGGTATCGCGGTCAGCGGGTGGCCCGCTACTTCATCATCGCCTGGTCGGCGTTCCTGCTGGGCGGCTTGGTCAACACCCTGATGGTGCTGGGCTATCTGCCGAACATGTTCCTGACCATGTACGCCAGCCAGATCGGCTCGGCCCTGGAGGTCGGCCTGTTGTCGCTGGCCCTGGCCGACCGGATCAATGCCATGCGCGAACAGCAGGCGCAGACCCTGCTGGAGTCCGGGCAGAAACTGGAAGTGCTGAACCGGGAACTGGCCAACAGCAATCGCCTGAAGGACGAGTTCCTGGCGACGGTCACCCATGAGCTGCGTACGCCGATGAACGGTGTGATCGGTTCGCTGGAACTGATGCAGACCGTGGACCTGAGCCCGGAACTGGAGCAGTACCAGCAGACGGCCGCCGGTTCGGCGCGGGACATGATGCGCATGGTCAATGGCCTGCTCACCCTCACCGAGTTGCAGGCCGGGCGGCTCAAGGTGTACCCGCAGGCTTTCAGCCTGCGAGGGCTGCTCAATGGCCTGCAGGAACAGTTCGCCGGCAATGTGCTGAACAAGGGGCTGCATTTCACCGTCGAAGTGGCTGACGAATTGCCCGACAACCTCCACGGCGACGCGACGAAAATCGTCCAGTGCCTGGAATGCCTGGTGGACAATGCCGTCAAGTTCACCCGCGAAGGTGGGCTGGTGTTGCGGGTGATCGGCCATTCTTCCGAGCCCGGGCATCTGACGCTGTCCTTTGCCGTGATCGACAGCGGGATCGGTTTCACCCATCTGGACGAGGCCAGTCTGTATCAGCGGTTCTTCCAGCTCGATGGGTCGATGACTCGCGAGTACGGCGGCTTGGGCATTGGCCTGGCGATCTGCCGGCAACTGGTCGAACTGCTGGGTGGGCGCATGACTCACCAATCCGAACCGGGGATGGGCAGCCGCTTCCAGATCGAGGTCGATGTGCAGGTGTCGGCGCCGCGGCCTGCCCGGTCGCTGACGACCCCGCGCAAGCCGCAGGAGTGCACGGTGTTGCTGGTGGACGGCAATGACGTCAGCCAGTTGGTGGTCAGGGGCATGCTGCTCAAGCTCGGCTATCGGGTATTGACCGCCAACACCCCACGCGCGGCCATCGACGTGCTGCGACAGGGCAGTGTCGACGCCCTGCTGCTCGATGGTGCTGCCGACCCGCAGGGGGCGCAGGTATTGTGCGAGCAGGTGCGCGGCGCACAGGTGCCGATCCTGGCGCTGACCGGCCTGGTCAATGGCGTGGAGCAGGAGCGCTGCCGGGCTTGCGGTGTCACCGACCACCTGCACAAGCCGGTGCGTTTCGAGGAATTGCAGAGTGTCCTGGCGCGGCGGCTATTGAGTGCGGTGGAGGGTGAAAGCGCCGGCATTTAGGCGTATATGCCACTTTTTTCCCGCTGTGGCGCGTGATTCACTGGGTTTCCAGGTACTTCCTGCAGGAGCATGCCTTGATGAATCTCCATCAGTACGCCGAAACCCACGAAGTCACCAACCAGCCGCCGTCGCTCGATGGCGCCAACCTCTATCGCATCGACCTGCCGCTGCAGGAGTGGTCGCGACGCCTGGGGGCCGGCTGGGCGCAGGCCCGTATCGACGAGTACGGTGCGCTGGCCGGTGGGCCGCTGATGGAGGCGGGTTTTCAGGCCAACCAGAACAAGCCGGTATTCGTCAGCCATGACCGTTATGGTCATCGCCAGGACCTGGTGGAATTTCATCCGGCCTACCACGAGCTGATGCGTACCGCCATCGAGCACGGGTTGCCCTCGTTGCCCTGGACCGACCCGCAGGACGGCGCCCACGTGGCCCGCGCGGCGATGACCTACCTGCACAGCCAGGCCGAGGCCGGCACCGGCTGCCCGCTGACGATGACCTTCGCCTGTGTCCCCGCGCTGAAACTGCAGGCCGACATCGCCGCGCAGTGGCTGCCGAGCATTCTCAGTACCCGTTATGACCCGCGCAATGTCGGCATCGCCCACAAGCGCGGGGCCACCATCGGCATGGCGATGACCGAGAAGCAGGGCGGTACCGATGTCCGTGCCAATACCACGCGTGCCTATCCGGTGGGCGCCGCCGGCCCCGGCCAACCGTACGAGCTGGTGGGGCACAAGTGGTTCTGCTCGGCGCCGATGTGCGACGCCTTCCTGACCCTGGCCCAGACCGACAAGGGCCTGACCTGTTTCCTGCTGCCACGGCACCGCCCGGACGACAGCCGCAACCAGTTCTATATCCAGCGTCTGAAAAACAAGCTGGGCAACTGCTCGAACGCCTCGAGCGAAGTGGAGTTTCGTGGTGCCCTGGCCTGGATGATCGGTGAGGAAGGGCGCGGCGTGCCGACCATCATCGAGATGGTGGCGATGACCCGTTTCGATTGCATGGTCGGTTCCAGCGCCCTGATGCGTCAGGCCCTGACCCAGGCCAGCCACCACTGTGCGCATCGGCTGGTCGGTGGACGCCTGCTGAGCGAACAGCCGCTGATGCAGAACGTGCTGGCGGACCTGGCGCTGGAAAGCGAGGCGGCCCTGGCCCTGAGCCTGCGCATGGGTCAGGCGCTGGACCGCCTGGGCGACGAGCGCGAGGCCGGCTTCGCCCGGCTGGTCACGGCGGTGGGCAAGTACTGGATCTGCAAGCGGGCGCCGGCGATGATCAACGAGGCCGCCGAATGCATGGGCGGTGCCGGCTACGTGGAAGACAGCATCCTGCCGCGGCTGTATCGCGAGGCGCCGGTGAACTCCACCTGGGAGGGTTCGGGCAACGTGCAATGCCTGGATGTGTTGCGCTCGTTGTCGAAGGAGCCGGGTGTGCTCGAAGTGTTGTTCGACGAACTGGGCGACGGTCATGGCGACAAACGCCTGGCCCGGCATATCGAGCAACTCAAGCAGGCGTTCGCCGACACCGGCGACATCCAGTACCGCGCCCGGCAACTGACCGAGGACATCGCCCTGGCCCTGCAGGCCAAGCTGCTGCTGGAGGCGGGCAACTCGGTGGTCAGCGACGGCTTCATCGCCGGGCGCCTGGGCGGCAGCGGCCTGGTCTACGGCACCTTGCCGCGCGGGGTGAATGTCGAGGCCATCGTCGCTCGTTCGACCCCGCAGGGTTTCTGACAGTACAGGCGGAATGAGCGGAGCGATGACGGCTGTGGCGAGTTGAACGGAACCGTGGCGAGCGGGCTTGTCGGGACGCCGCACCGCCGCGTTCGGCTGCGAAGCAGTCGTGGCAACTGCCAACGCATGGTGTCAGATAGACAGCAATCCCGGCCTCGCGGCTGCTGTGCAGCCGAGTGTGGCGGTGCGGCGTCCCGACAAGCCCGCTCGCCACCGGCGCCTGTCGACGAGTCGGGAGACGCAACGAAACGCCGATGTTTCCGTCCGACGAGGTTGCAGGCAAGATGAGGGCCTGCAACATCAAAAGACAGGATACTCTCCGTGACCGAAGCTTTTATTGTCGTGCAATCCCCTGAACAGGCCGTCGACCGCCTGGCCGAACTCCACGAGCGTGCGACCACCGCCCTGAGCCAGGCGCTCAAGCGCTACCTCAAGGACCGTGTCGAACCCGACGCCGAGCAGCGCGCCCTGTTTCGCTACCCCGAGCTGCGCCTGACCTACACCTACCAGGGCGAGGTACCGACGACCACCCGCGCCTATGCCAAGGTCCAGTTACCGGGCACCTACAGCGCCACCGTCACCCAACCCCGGGCGTTTCGCAAATACCTGCTGGAACAACTGGTGCCGTTGATGCGCGACTTCACCGTGACGGTGGAAGTCGGCGTCAGCGAACAGAACATTCCCTATCCCTACGTGGTCGAACAGGGTGATGAACTGGCCGGCTCTGGCGTGACCGCCGCGGCCCTGGCACGGGTGTTCCCGAGTACCGACCTGTCCGCCGCCACCGACGATATCGCCGACGGCCTGCACGACTGGGAAAGCGCCGAGCCGCTGCCGCTGGGGCTGTTCGACGCGGCCCGTGTCGACTTCTCCCTGCGCCGCCTGGTGCACTACACCGGCAGTGACTGGCGCCATGTGCAGCCGTGGATCCTGCTGACCAACTACCACCGCTACGTCGACCAGTTCATCCTCCATGGCCTGGAGCAGTTGCGCGATGACCCGCGTTTCGTGCGCATGGTGTTGCCCGGCAACGTGATCATCGAAAAGGGCATGGACTACGCCGAGGCCCAGGCGGTCGCGGCCGCGGTGGTCTGGCACCGCTACCAGATGCCGGCCTACCACCTGCAGGCGGCGGACGGTCATGGTGTCACCCTGGTCAACATCGGCGTCGGTCCGTCCAACGCCAAGAACATCACCGACCACCTGGCGGTGCTGCGTCCGCACTGCTGGCTGATGATCGGGCACTGCGGCGGCCTGCGCCAATCCCAGACCATCGGCGACTACGTGCTGGCCCACGCCTACATGCGTCGCGATGGGATCCTCGACCGGGTGGTGCCGCCGAACATCCCGATTCCGGCCCTGGCCGAAGTGCAGCTGGCGCTGCAGGAGGCGGCGGCGAATGTCACCGGCGACAAGGGTGACGACCTGAAGAAGCGCCTGCGCACCGGTACCGTGCTGACCTACGACGACCGCAACTGGGAGCTGCGCTGGGCCCAGGAGCGGCCGCTGATCAACCTGTCCCGCGCGGTGGCCGTGGACATGGAAAGCGGCACCATCGCCGCCCAGGGTTATCGCCTGCGCGTGCCGTACGGCACCCTGCTCTGCGTGTCGGACAAGCCGCTGCACAGCGAGATCAAGCTGCCGGGTTCGGCGAATGCGTTCTATGAGCGCGCGGTCAGCCAGCATCTGAAGATCGGCATCGCCGCGGTGGACCTGTTGCGTACCGAACTGCATTCGCTGCACTCGCGCAAGCTGCGCAGCTTCGACGAGCCGCCGTTCCGCTGATATCGATGGCGTGGGCGGCCGCGGAGTCTGGTGTCGCCGATGTTGACGCTTTCGCGGGCAAGCCCGGCTCCTGCAGTACCGCTGTCGTACACAAAATTGTGATCGTTCCCACGCTCTGCGTGGGAATGCCTCTCTGGACGCTCGGCGTCCGCTTTTGTGACGCATGGCGTCACGGGCTGCGTTCCCACGCGGCGCGTGGGAACGATCATCAAGTCCTGTCTGGGCCCTCGCCTGTGGAATTAATGCGCCATACGCCCTAGCATGACGACTCCCGATTCTCAGATGTCCATTTCACCATGCCTCGTCCCCCCCGCCCCGTCGCCCGCCGTTCAGCGGCGAAAAGTCCTGTTGCTCCCCGTCGTGTCGCCAAGGCACCACCGAGCGAGCCCAGGCTGATCCTGTTCAACAAGCCGTTCGATGTGCTGACCCAGTTCAGTGACGGTGAGGGAAGGGCGACACTCAAGGACTTCATCGACGTGGCCGGCGTCTATCCGGCCGGGCGCCTGGATCGCGACAGTGAAGGCCTGCTGCTGCTGACCAATGATGGGCAGCTCCAGGCGCGCATTGCCGACCCCAAGCACAAGCTGGCGAAAACCTACTGGGTACAGGTCGAGGGCATTCCCACGGCCGAGCAGATCGAGCGCCTGTGCAAGGGCGTCGAGCTGAACGATGGCATGACTCTGCCGGCCCAGGCCCGGCTGCTCGAGGAGCCGCAGCTCTGGCCGCGCAACCCGCCGGTGCGCTTTCGCCAGAGCATTCCAACCCGTTGGCTGGAACTGATCATCCGCGAAGGCCGCAACCGTCAGGTGCGGCGGATGACGGCGGCGGTGGGCCTGCCGACCCTGCGTCTGGTGCGTGTGAGGATTGGTGACTGGACGCTTGAGGGGCTCGACCAGGGCCAGTGGAGGGATGTCCCGGCGCGGTTATAGCGAGCCGGACTCGATCAGGCCGATCACCACGCTCTTGATCACGAACGCGGCAACGCCCAGGCCCAGCACGAAGAACAGGATCAGCGTGCCGAAGCGTCCGGCCTTGGACTTTTTCGCCAGGTCCCAGACGATGAAACCCATGAAAATGATCAGGATGCTGACCAGGCCGGTCATCATCCACTCTTCGAAAACGGCAGGATCCATCGGGACTCTCCAGCGCAAGCGGGGGGTAAAAAGCTTGGCGAGTATACGTCAGCGAGGATTCGACCGGCATTGACCTGCGTCGGTTTGCCTCAGCCCCCCACCCTGAACATGGCTTGCCCGCGATCGGGCACGCAGCGGCCGTCATTCGGTTCACTCGGTGTGTCAGATGGAACCTGTGCCCAGGTTTTGCGGCCGCTACGCGCCCGATCGCGGGCAAGCCACGCTCCTACAAGGGTAAGATCGCGACGGTTCGGCGCCCCCGGCACAAGCAGGACGTGGTGTCAGTTCAACTGCGCAGGTGATTCAACGGCAACTCGGTACTGTTGAGCACCTGGTTGAGCACGAAGCTGGAACGTACGCTGGTCACGCCTTCGATACGGGTCAGGTGCCCGAGCAGCAGCTTCTGGTAGTGATCCATGTCCGCCACCACCACCTTCAACTGGTAGTCGGCATCCATCCCGGTCACCAGGCTGCACTCCAGCACCTGCGGCAGGTTGCGGATCGCCGCCTCGAAGTTCTCGAAGCGTTCCGGGGTGTGCCGGTCCATGCCGATCAGCACGTAGGCGGTCAGGCTCAAGCCGAGCATCTTGCGGTCCAGCAACGCGACCTGGCGCGAGATGTAGCCGTCGTCTTCCAACTGTTTGACCCGCCGCGAGCAGGGCGAGGGCGACAGGCCGATACGCTCGGCCAACTCCTGGTTGGAGATGCGGGCATCGCGCTGCAATTCCGCCAGAATGCTCAGGTCGTATCGGTCGAGTTTGCTCATGGTTCTGGCCTTCATCATAACTATTGCGCTGAATTATCTATCTGAAGAGAAATATTGCGCAAGTCATGTTTATTTGAGCAATGTTCGCAATCGCCTGCCGCCGCTGTCGGCCTATTCTTATCACCAGAATCACTGCAACACGAATCACTGCCCGGACATCGAGTCCACAGCGGCCCGCCGAATCAGGCGCTCCGCGGCCGGCAATCCCACAGGGTTGTGCAGGCCCCCGGGCTACACACTGTCCAGAAGACGGTGCGAGGTGAGCCGGCGTCAAAAGCGTCGAGCACGGACGAAATTCCCCAAAGGGAGGCTGACGAGCCTCCCTTTTTTATTGGGCGTAAAATAAGTCGCGTGACTGATAAAGTGTTGCAGAACCGGAATCCGCTTTCCCAGTCTTATGGTCAGGCCCTGAACCGCAGTGAGGAACCGAATGAAATCGCGCATCTGGCGTTTGGCAGGTGTTGGCTTGCTCTGTATGAGCGTTGGTGCGCAAGCGCTGGCGGAAGATCGGGGTGACGAGAATCAGCAACATCCCCATCTCAACGGCGGCCAGCGTGGTCCCGAAGGGCGGCCGGGTGGTCATGAGGAGCGGCCGGGGAACAATCAGCCGCGTCCGGAGAATGCCCAGCCACGTCCGCAGCCCCGGCCCCAGGCGCCCGAGCCCCGGCCACAGGCGCGCCCGGAGATGACCCCGTTCCAGCCGCAGAATAATCAGCCCCGCCCGGAAAACAACCCGCACTTCGAGCGGCGCGAGCAGAACTTCGGTGGCCAGTGGCAGCCGCGTCCGCCACAGAACGACCCCAACCAGCAAAGTCGTCCGGCTCCGCAGCCGCAGAACAATCTGCCGATCCAGGGCCGGCCCGATACCGTGCGTCAGACCCAGGAGCCGCTGCGCGGCAACTACTCGGACATTCCCCGGCGCAACGGCTACAACCCCGGCTGGCAGCCCGGCGGCTACAACGGCCGTCCCGGTGGCAACTTCGATCACCCCAACGACCACCGCTGGCCAGGGCGTCCGTCCGGCCATGGCAATGGCTGGGGGCCTGGGCCGCAGTACCGGCCGGGTTATGTGGTCGACCGCTTCCCCGACCGTAACTGGCGGGTACCGTATCGCGGGCAGGACTACTTCTTCTCCGGCGGTTACTGGTATCGCCCGCAGGGCCCACGCTATGTGGTGGTCGCACCACCGCGGGGGATCCGTATCAGCTACCTGCCCGACTATGCGCGGGAGGTCTGGGTCGGCAGCACGCTGTTCTTCCTCGCGGCAGGCGCCTACTACCTCTACCAGGAGGACACCCAGGACTACGTGGTGGTCGATCCACCCGCCGCCGCGCCGCAGGTGGCGCCGGCACCATCGGGCAACGGCTATGACGTGGTGGCCTACCCGGCCAACGGGCAGAGCCCGGAGCAGGTGCAGCGCGATGGCGAGGATTGCTATCGCTGGGCCGTGCAGCAGAGCGGTTTCGACCCGGCCCGGGCCACTTATGCCCCGGACCCTTCGGTGGTACAGACCTACCGCCAGGCCCAGGGCAGTTGCCTGAGCAGCCGCGGCTACCAGGTCAACTACTGATCAGTCGTGGTGTTTCACCACTTCCCGAGGGTCGGCGTGCACCAGCACTTCGGCCTTCGGGTAGACGGCGCTGATCGCATCGGCGGCCTGGTCGCTCAGACCATGGGCCACCGACAGCGTCAATTCCCCCGGCAACTCCAGGTGCAACTGCACGAACCAGTGGTTGCCCGACACCCGCGTGCGCAAGTCATGTGCCCCGAGCACACCCGGCACGCCCTTGGCGAGTTCCAGCATGTGCTGGCTGATTTCAGGTGACAGTTCCTCATCCATCAGCACGGCAAAACTCTCGCGGCCGATCTGGATCGCACTCCACAGGATATAGGCCGAGATGCCCAGGCCGAACCAGGCGTCGACCTGGGCGAAACCGAGGCTGGCGAACACCAGGGCCAGCAGGATGCTGCCGTTGAGCAGCATGTCCGAGCGGTAGTGCAGCGAGTCGGCGCGCACGGCGGTGGAGCCGGTTTCGCGGATGACCTTGTGTTGCAGTACCAGCAACGCGGCGGTGAGCAACAGCGACAGAATGATCACGCCGATGCTCAGCCAGGGCGCCCCGACCGGCTCCGGATGGCGGATCCGCTCCACCGCCTGCACCGCGATCAGGATCGCACTGCCGGCGATGAACAACGCCTGGGCCATGCCGGACAGCGACTCGGCCTTGCCGTGACCGTAGCGATGGTCGTCATCCGCCGGACGCAGCGCATAGTGCACCGCCAGCAGGTTGAGGAACGAGGTCACGCCGTCGAGCGCCGAGTCGGTCAAGCCGGCGAGCATGCTCACCGAGCCGCTCAGCCACCAGGCGACGGCCTTGGTCACGATCAGGATACTGGCGACCGCCACCGAGGCCCGGGTGGCCAGGCGCAGCAGGCGAGCATGTTCGGGGCTGTTGCTCATGCAAGGCGGTCCTTGTGCGGGCGGGGATCAGGCGGACGGATGCAGGCCATACAGGGCCAGCTGTTGCAGGCTGCCCTTGTGCTGGATCAGTCGAGGGTCGTTCAGCGGCAGGCTCTGGCCCAGTTCGGTCTGGATGATCGCCTGCAGTTTCTGGTTGTCGACCTGGCCATTGGTGCCGATGGATTCATGGAGTTTTTCCGGAGCGATCTGCGCGGTGGTGCCGTTGGGCAGGTAGATGGCGCCGGTGGCGAAATCGATGCCGAAGGCGATCAGCCCGGGGATGACGTAGAACAGGATGCCGATGGCATCGAGGCCGGCGACCAGCGGGTCGATCTTGCCTTCGATCTGGCCACGGCGGTCGGGGAAAAAGATCGAGCCACAGGCGGTCAACTGGGTCAGCAGGGTGGCGACCACGACGCCACCGATAACGCGCGAAGAAATACGCATGCAAGGATCTCCTGGAGGGAAAGGCCAACTATACAAGGGTCAACGGATAAGACCGTGATTAATGCAGCTCGGTTCGCCGTTATACTCGGCGGCCTGTTCTGGAGCCACCATGATTTCCTTGCCGATCGATGAAGTTTTGCCTGCACTGCGTCAGGCCCTGGGCGAACGCCACGAAACCGTGCTCGAAGCCCCGCCCGGCGCGGGCAAGACCACCCGGGTGCCACTGGCGCTGCTGGACGAGCCGTGGCTGGCCGGGCAAACCATCCTGATGCTCGAACCGCGCCGTCTGGCTGCCCGGGCGGCGGCCGAACGGCTGGCGGCGGAGCTGGGGGAAAAGGTCGGCGAAACCGTGGGCTACCGCATTCGTCTGGAGAGCAAGGTCGGTCCCGGGACGCGGATCGAAGTGGTGACGGAAGGTATCCTGACCCGCCGCCTGCAGGACGACCCGGCGCTCGAAGGCGTCGGCCTGCTGATCTTCGACGAGTTTCACGAGCGCAGCCTGGACGCCGACCTGGCCCTGGCCCTGAGCCTCAATGGTCGCGAGATGTTTCGCGATGAGCAGCCGCTGAAGATCCTGCTGATGTCGGCGACCCTGGAGGGTGAACGACTGTCCAGCCTGCTGGGGGATGCGCCGGTGGTGCGCAGCGAAGGTCGCATGTTTGCGGTGACGACCCGCTGGGGCCGGCCTTTCCAGCCCGGCGAGTTCATCGAACCGCGGGTGGTGCAGACGGTGCTCGAAGCGGTCAGTGATGAAAGCGGCAGCCTGCTGGTGTTCCTGCCGGGGCAGGCCGAGATCCGCCGCGTGCATCAGCAGTTGGAAGAAGCCCTGGGCGCCCGCCCGGACATCCTGCTGTGTCCGCTGCATGGCGAGCTGGACCTGGCCGCCCAGCGTGCGGCCATCGAGCCGGCTCCGCCAGGTAAGCGCAAGGTGGTGCTGGCGACCAACATCGCCGAGACCAGCCTGACCATCGATGGTGTGCGGGTAGTGATCGACGCCGGGCTGGCGCGGGTACCGCGCTTCGACCCGGGCAGCGGCATGACCCGCCTGGACACCCAGCGTATTTCCCGTGCGAGCGCGACCCAGCGGGCCGGGCGGGCAGGGCGCCTGGAACCGGGCGTGTGCTATCGCCTGTGGTCCGAAGCCCAGCATGAGCAGTTGGCGGCCTATGGCAGCGCCGAGATTCTCCAGGCTGACCTCGCTGGGCTGGCCTTGCAACTGGCGCGCTGGGGCGTGTCGGTCGATCAGTTGGTCTGGCTCGATGTGCCACCGGCCGCCGCCTATGCCCAGGCGCGAGACCTGCTTCAGCGCCTCGGCGCGCTGGCGGCCAAGCCGGGCGAGCAGGCGACCCTGACCCGGCATGGCCAGGCGATGGCCGAACTGCCGGCGCACCCGCGTATCGCCCACCTGCTGTTGCGTGGCCAGGCGCTGGGCCTGGCGAGCATGGCCTGCGATGTCGCGGCCCTGCTGGGTGAGCGCGATATCCAGCGCGGCGGTGGTGCCGACCTGCACAGTCGCCTGGCCTTGCTGGCAGGGGAGGAGCGGGCGGCTCGCGGCGGCCAGGGTGGCGTGCAACGAGCCCGGCAGTTGGCGCGGCAGTACCGGGGATACCTGCGTGGCCAGGCGAGCGAGCCGGTGGCTGATCCCGAACATTCGCGCTGGCTCGGCGCGCTGCTGGCGCTGGCCTATCCGGACCGCGTTGCCCAGCAACGGCGCGCTGGCGGCGCGGAGTATCGCCTGGCCAATGGCCGGGCGGCGATGTTCAGCGAAACCGACAGCCTGATGAAGCAGCCCTGGCTGGTGATCGCTGACCTCGGCAGCCGCCAGGGTCAGCGCGAGGAGCGCATCTACCTGGCCGCCGAATTCGATCCCGGACTGTTCGACACGGTGCTGGCCGAGCAGGTGAGCAATGTCGATCAACTGGACTGGGATGAGCGCGAGGGCGTGTTGCGTGCCGAGCGCCAGCGCAAGGTCGGCGAACTGGTGCTGAGTCGCGAAGCGCTACCCGGCCTGGACGAAGCGGCACGCAGCCAGGCGCTGGTCAACCTGGTGCGGCGCAAGGGGCTGGAACTGCTGCCCTGGACCCCGGAACTGCGCCAGTGGCAGGCACGGGTGGCGCTGCTGCGTCAGCTCGACCTGGCGGACAAGGGGCAGAGCGAATGGCCGGACGTCAGCGACCAGGCTCTGCTGGCGAGCCTGGAACACTGGCTGGCACCGTACCTGGGGCGGGTTTCGCGGCTCAGTCATTTCGCCAACCTGGAACTGGCGAGCATTGTCCACAATCTGCTGCCCTGGCCGTTGCCACCGCGCCTGGACGAACTCGCCCCGCATCACCTGAGCGTGCCGTCGGGCTCGTCGATCCGACTCGACTACAGCGAGCAACCGCCGATTCTGGCGGTGCGCCTGCAGGAACTGTTCGGCCTGGCCGAGACGCCACGAATTGCCGGTGGCCGGCAGGTGGTCAAGCTGCACCTGCTGTCGCCGGCGCGGCGGCCGGTGCAGGTGACCCAGGATCTGGCGAACTTCTGGCGCAGCACCTACGCCGAAGTGAAGAAGGACCTCAAGGGCCGTTATCCCAAGCACTACTGGCCGGATGACCCGTTGGTGGCGGAAGCGACGGCGCGGGCCAAACCGCGTAAATAACCCCCAACACTGGCCACCTGTAGGAGCGTGGCTTGCCCGCGAAGAACGATGATGCGGTCTATCCGTCGAACCACGTTATCGTTCTTCTCGGGCAATCCCTGCTCCTACAAGGGGCGGGGAGGGTGTGGTGGGTGTCTGTTCAGCCGACCCGCCGGGCATCGCGCCGCACCGCCTGCGGCGGTACGCCAAAGCCGCGGATGAATACCTCCCGCATGTGGCGCCGGTCCCGGAAGCCGGTTTCCCGGGCCACCACGTCCAGGCTGTGGCGGCTCTGCTCGATCATCAGTCGCGCTGCTTCCAGCCGCAGGCTCTCCACGGCCCTGGCCGGCGACTGTCCGGTCTCGGCGGTGAACACGCGGGTGAACTGCCGTGGGCTCAGGTGCACCACTTCGGCCAGTTCCTCGACGCTCAACGGTCGGCTCAGGTGCTGACGGGCATAGTCCAGGGCGCTTTGAATCCGGTCCGACTTGGGGGACAGAGACAGCAGTTCGGAGTGCTGCGACTGTCCGCCGGAGCGGCGTTGATGCATGACCAACCGGTGTGCCACCGACCGTGCGAGCTCGGGCCCCAGATCCTTCTCCACCATCCCCAGGGTCATGTCCATCCCGGCGGTCATGCCGGCCGAGGTCCATACCGGCCCATCGACGATGTAAATCCGGTCGTCCTCGACCTCAATGTCCGGGTAGTTCGCCTGCAGGGCCGTGGCATAGGCCCAGTGGGTGGTCGCGCGACGATGGTCGAGCACGCCCGCCGCGGCCAGAACAAAGGCACCCGTGCAGATCCCCGCCGTGCGCCGGGCGTTTTCGGTGAAGCCGCGCACACTGTCGAGCACGCCCGCGGCTGGCGGCGTCAGCGGCTCGAGGGTACCCG
>NZ_AQOH01000076.1 GCF_000364705.1 Pseudomonas fuscovaginae SE-1
CCATCCAGCTGTCGGCGAGGCCGGGCTTGCCCAGCGCCAGCGTGTCGATCTGCATGCCCAGGGACGAGCGCACCAGGCCTCCCGCCAATGAGAAGTTCTGGATCCGGTAGACCGGTTCCCCCGCGACCAGGTTGGCGAACTCGAAAACCGCCTGGGTGGCCAGGGACATGACCTGAAAACCGTCGGTCAGCAGATAGCCCACTCGGTGCATGGCAATGCTCCTGTTTTGATGTCCTGAAAAACTACCATATACGTCGTTTAAGACATAGGCGACTTTCCGCATCATGGCTCCAGTCCCCACACATGACGGAGCAGGAACATGACTCAGGAACACAAGGGTACCGCCCTCATCACTGGCGCTTCCACCGGCATCGGTTCGATCTATGCCGAGCGCCTGGCGCGCCGCGGTTACGACCTGGTGCTGGTCGCCCGCAATCGCGATCGCCTCAACAGCCTGGCCAGCCGCATCACCACCGATACCCAGCGCAATGTCGAAGTCTTCCCGGCGGACCTGGGCAATCCGCAGGATCTGTCCCGGGTCGAGCGCAAGCTGCGTGAAGACGCCAGCATCACCCTGCTGGTGAACAACGCCGGTATCGGCACCCATACCAGCCTGCTGGAAAGCGATGTGGAACGGATGGCCGAGATGATCAGCCTCAACGTCACCGCGCTGACCCGCCTGACCTACGCCGCGGTACCGGGCTTCATCGCCCGCCGGCAGGGCGCACTGATCAACATCTCGTCGATCGTCAGCCTGGCGCCGGAACTGCTCAATGGCGTGTACGGCGGCAGCAAGGCGTATGTCACCGCCTTCAGCCAGTCGCTGCACAAGGAGCTGTCCGCGCAGGGCATCAAGGTCCAGGCCGTCCTGCCCGGCGCCACCGCGACCGACTTCTGGCAGATCGGCGGCCTGCCGGTGGAAAACCTCGACCCGGGCATCGTGATGTCGGCCGCCGACCTGGTCGACGGCGCCCTGCAGGACTTTGACCGGGACGTGCTGATTTCCATCCCGTCGCTGCATGACCTGCAACCGTTCGAACAGTACGAAACCAGCCGGCGGGCACTGTTCGGCCAGCTTTCCAGCAACCGCCTGGCACCTCGCTACAACACCCACTGATCCCCGTTCATTCAGAAGGACACGACCCATGAAACTCAGCGCAAACACCCTCTTCATCACCGGCGGCACTTCGGGTATCGGCCGGGCCCTGGCCGAGGCGTTCCACCAGCGTGGCAACCAGGTCATCATCGCCGGCCGGCGCCAGGCCCTGCTGGACGAGATCGCCCGGGCCAACCCGGGGATCGACACCATCCAGCTGGATATCAACGATCCGCAGCAGATCAAGGCGGTCGCCGGGGAAGTCATTCGCCGCCATCCGTTGCTGAACGTGGTCATCAACAACGCCGGCATCATGCCCTTCGACAATCCTGGCTCCGGTGACTACGACGATGAGCAGGCCGTAGGCCTCCTGCAAACCAACCTGCTCGGCCCGGTGCGGATCAGCGCGGCTTTCGTCGAGCATCTCAAGCGCCAGCCCGAGGCGTACATCATCAACAACAGTTCGGTACTGGCCTACCTGCCACTGGCGGCCACGGCCCTGTATTCGGCGACCAAGGCCGCGATCCACTCCTACTCGCTGTCGCAGCGTTTTGCGCTGCGTGATACCGGCGTCAAGGTCCTGGAAATCGCGCCGCCGTGGGTGGACACCGACCTGATCCACAAGAGCGGCGACGAGCGTGCCATGCCGCTGGACGACTTCATCCGCGAAACCCTGGCCAAGCTCGAAACCGCGACCACCGAAGTGCTGGTGGACCGGGTCGTGCCGCTGCGCGCCAACCAGGGCCAGCACGAACATGAACTGATCCACCAGTTCAACCTGTCGCTGGTCGACAACCCGATTCCTGTTGCCTGAGCTGGCGGGCACCTGCGGTGTTCCGGCAGGTGCCCGAGCATTTTCAATGAAACGTTGAAGGTCTTGTCCCCATCAGGCGGTTTTTTCGATTGAACGGCACGGATAGCCTGCCACCACTCCCGTTCTGTCGGTGCCAGTCTCTGACGAGGTGGCGGGGTTCCCGACAGTGTCCACTCGAAGTTCAGGAAATCGAATATGAAAGCCCTCTTCAAGGTTGCAAGCCTCGCGCTGGCCATTTCCGCCAGCGCTTTCTCTTTCGCCGCCCCGGCCGCTCCCGAACAGGTCTACGCGTTCGACGGGGCCATGCCAACGGGGGTGACGGTGACGGAAACCGGAAGGATCTTCGTCAACTTCCCGCGCTGGGGCGACAACGTCGAGTTCACCGTGGCGGAGATCGTCGACGGCAAGCTGGTCGCCTACCCGAACCGGTCGATCAACGTCGCAGACCCCAAGGATCCAGCAGCCGGTTTCATCAGTGTGCAGAGTGTGGTCGCCGATGGCCGGGGCCGGCTCTGGGTACTCGACACCGCCGCTCCCGGGTTTTCCCAGCCCAGGGCCGGGGGCGCCAAGCTGGTGGCGATCGACCTGGCCTCCAACCAGGTGGTGAAGACGCTGGTGTTCCCCGCCGACGTCATCCTGCCCAGTACCTATGTGAACGATGTGCGCTTCGACTTTCGCGTCGGCCAGGCCGGTGTCGCCTATGTGACCGACTCTTCCGTCAGCGGCCCCGGCGGGATCATCGTGGTCGACCTTGCCAGTGGCAGCGCCAGCCGACGCCTGAGCGGCGCGAAATCCACTTCGGTCGACCCGTCCTTCGTCCCGATGATCGAGGGCAAGCCGGCCCTGATCACCCGTGACGCCCAGGGGGGTACCCGCCTCCTCAAGGTCGCTTCCGATGGCATCGCCCTGTCGAGCGATGGCAGGACCTTGTACTTCTGCCCACTGTCGAGCCGGCACCTCTATTCGATTTCCACTGCGTTGCTGCGTGACGCCAGCGTGAGTGAGACCGAGTTGGAGAAGGCGGTCGTCGACCTGGGGGAAAAGGGTGCCTCGGATGGTCTCGAGGCGGATGCCAGCGGTTCGGTCTATGCCGGCGACTACGAACACGATGCCATCCGTCAGCGCCTGCCCGACGGGCACTGGCGGACCATCGTCCAGGACCCGCGGGCGCAGTGGCCGGACACCCTGTCGATCGGGCCGGACGGCTATCTCTACTTCACCGCCAACCAGTTGCATCGCTCGCCCGGCTTCAATGACGGGCAGGACAAGCGGGAAAAACCCTACCGGCTGATGCGGGTGCGGATCGACGCCAAGCCGGCGGCGACGCATTGAGGCGGCTGCATGCCGCTATTGGCCGGCCGGCAGCAGGAACCGCGCCACCAGCGGCAGGTGATCGGAGATCTTCAGCGTATCGTCCTGCCGCACCCGGGCTTGCACCCGGCGCATCTTCGCGCTGTAGAAGATGTAGTCGAGCGTGCGGTCCGGGCCGCTGATGGCGGGGTTGTTCGGATAGAAGGTCAGCCACTGCTCGCGGTCGATCCCGCTGGCTTCGTTGTTGCTCGGGATCATCGGGTACTTGTCCCACAGCACATGCAGCTCGCTGTCCGCCGAATAGCCGCCGCGCAACTGCGCCGGCAGGCGCAGGTACTGGCCCAGGGGCAGCAGGTTGAAATCGCCGCCGATCAGCCAGGGCGTGCCCCGGCTTTCGAGCTTGTCCAGCAGTTCGATGGTCGCCTGCACCTGGCGCAGCTGGGTGTCGTTCTGGGCGAAGGACGCCAGTTGGGTGTTGATCACCGCCAGTTGATCGCCATTGCTCATCGGCAGGTAGTTGAGCAGCAGCGCCGGGCGGGGCTGGAACTGGCGTGCGATCAGGTTGGCCGGGCCGAGAGGCAGTTGCAGGCGCTCGGCATGTTCGACCTGGTAGCGGCTGAGAATCGCCAGCTTGCGGCCGACGCTGCCGAGGATATGCCTGTCGGGCACGAAGTCGGCTTTCCAGTCGAAGGCCTGCGTGCTGCACGGGTAGAGGTCGGCGACCCGTTCCTGAAGCAGCTTGAGCTGATCCTGGTAGGCGCTGGCCTTGGCGTTGTCATCGACTTCCTGAAGCAGCACGAGGTCCGGCTGTTCGTCACGAATCACCCGCGAGACTTCATCGAGGCTGAAGGCCATGTCGGCCAGCGTCGGGCGCTCATCCTTGCCGTCGGCCGTTTCGTACCAGAACACGTAGCGCTTGCCGGCCAGGTACTGGACGTTCCAGGTCATCACCTTGAGCGCCTGGCCAGCGACCAGCACCGGTGCCTGGGCGGTGCAACTGACGGGCAGGGTTTCCTTGTCGGCGGGGCGCCAGGTCAGGCTGTAGAGGGCGAGGCCGAGCAGGGCGGTGATCAGGACGAGGCTCAGCGATGTGTAACGCAATAAACGGGTCATGGGCACGGCTTACGACGCTGCAGTGGATTTGGGAGCATATCCGACGACCTTGTTGCGGTTAAGCCCCTCTCCCTGGGGGCTGTCCGCTCAGTCCCGGTCAGCCTTTTCGCTGATCAGCATATACAGACGGAAGAGCACGACGCTGGTAAACAGTTGTAAAAAACTGTGCGCGCTGTCGATGAGCACCGTCAGCAGCGGGTTCTGCGGCTCCGGGTAGAGATTGGCGCTCAGCCCCTTGAGCAGCCACAGCGGTGTCATGACGCAGAGTATGCAGGTGAAGGTCAGCCAGAAATTGCCGCGGCTGAGATTGAAGCTCTCCTTCATCGCCCGCAGCGGCTCGCTCCTGTTCAGCACCAGCCGGTATTCGGCGAAGGCCAGCACCACGGTCAGCCAGATGCCGGGCAGGAAATACAACGACAGGCCCAGCACGGTTGCCACGGTGGTGGTCGCGGCCAGCAGGGCCATGCGTGGCCACAGGCTCACGGCCGCCGCCAGCAGCACGCGGTTGGCGGGGGCCTCTCCACGGGTGCGGGCGTCGAGGAACAGGATCAGGGCGGCGGTGTACAACGGGTAGACCACCAGCCCGGCCAGCAGGTCGTAGGTGGGCGGGGCATCGGGGCCGATGGCGTTGTCCAGCAGGTGCTGGAGCACGGTTTCGAGTACCACCAGGGGCAGGCAGAGCTGGGCGATCCGGCCCAGGTTGCGGCGAAAGAAATACAGGGAGTCGCGCAGTACGGTGAACGGAGTCATGGGGTCGCTATCAAGGTCAAAGCAAGGTGACACTTTAACCGAAGCGGCTGATCGACATTCAAATGTAAACGTTGCGTAAGGATCATTGAAACTTCCCGCAACAACCCCATAACTGATGTACGTCCCTGCCACCGTTGGCCAGGACGACCGATTTCTACCCGGCAATCTGATGAGGTCGCCATGAATAGCGAAGAGCAAACCCTGATCGATGGACTGTTTTCACGGTTGCAACAAGCCGAAAAGGATTCAGCCCCGCGTGACGCCCAGGCCGAGGCGCGGATCAAGGAGCATCTGACGCGCCAGCCGGCTGCGCCGTACTACATGACTCAATCGATCCTGGTGCAAGAGCACGCGGTCAAGAGTCTCGACGAGCAGAACAGGCAACTGCAGGCCCAGGTCCAGCAACTCCAGGCTGAACTGCAACAGGCCCGCGCCCAGGGCGGGGCGCCGGCGCAGAGCAGCGGCGGCTTCCTGTCGAGCCTCTTCGGCGGTGGCAATCGCGAACCCGCACCTGCACCGAGCAGTTCGGGCGGCGGCTGGCGCGAGCCGGCGCGGCCAGCCTTCAATGCCCCGCCACAGCAGAACTACAACCCGCCGCCCAGCAACTACGCGCCACAGCAGGCGGCCCCGGCCGCGCCGATCGGCAGTGGTTTCCTCGGTGGTGCGCTGAAAACCGCCGCGGGCGTCGCCGGTGGCGTGATGCTGGCCGAGGGCATCAGCAGCCTGTTCCATCACAACCAGCAACAGCCGCAGATCATCGAGGAAATCATCGAGCCCGCGCCGATGAGTAACAACGATGGCTGGGGCAATGGTGGTGGCTGGAACGACGAGCAACGCATGGCCAACAACGATTCCTGGGGCAACAACGACCAGGGCGGTTTCCTCGACAGCGACTACAGCGACGACAGCTCTTTCTCTGACGACGATTCCTACGTCTGACCCACCCGCCATCCGGGACGCCAGCGCGCCCCGGGTGGCCTTCATTGCCGTACGACAACCCGTTTTCCCGCGTCATCGCCGAGCAGGCGCGGGCGTTGATTGTTCGCGGAACCTTCCCCCATGCTGGCATACTGGGCACCTGCTCGCCCTCGAGGTGTCCGTCAGCCCGTCAGTCGCATCTGCGCCGTCATGAGGATTCGCGGTGAAGAAAATCGCAGTGTTCGCCGATGTGCAGAACCTCTATTACACCGTTCGCCAGGCCTATGGTTGCCACTTCAACTATGCCGCCCTGTGGGCCGATATCAGTCGGCGCGGAGAGATCGTCGAGGCCTATGCCTATGCGATCGACCGGGGCGACAGCAGGCAGCAGCAGTTCCAGCAGATCCTGCGCAACCTGGGTTTCACGGTGAAACTCAAGCCGTACATCCAGCGCAGCGATGGCTCGGCCAAGGGCGATTGGGACGTGGGCATCACCCTCGACATCATGGATGCCGCGCCGAACGTCGACGAGGTGGTGCTGGCTTCCGGCGATGGCGATTTCGACCTGTTGCTCGAACGCATCATCGCCAAGCATGGAGTCGAGGCGGTGGCCTACGGCGTGCCGGGGTTGACGGCCAACTCGCTGATTCGCGCGGCGAGCCGCTACGTGCCGATCGAAGGCGCGTTGCTGCTGAAAAACTGAACAACCGATCATTGAAAGGGCAGCGCTTTGGAACGTATTGCGGTCATCGACTTTGAAACCACTGGCATCTCGCCGAGCAGCAGTTGCCGGGCGACGGAAATTGCCGTGGTCATCCTGGAAGAGGGGCGCATCGTCGACCGTTACCAGAGCCTGATGAACGCCGGCGTGCGAGTGCCGGCGTTCATCGAACAACTGACCGGCATCAGCAACGCCATGCTGCGCACGGCACCCTCGGCCGAGCGGGTGATGAACGAGGTCAACGAATTCGTTGGCATCACGCCGCTGCTGGCGCACAACGCGGCGTTCGACCAGAAGTTCTGGGACTATGAGCTGTCGCGGATCAAGCGCACCCGCCTGCAGAACTTCGCCTGCTCGCTGCTGCTGGCGCGCCGTCTGATGCCGGCGGCGCCGAACCACAAGCTCGGCACCCTGACGACTTATGCACAGCTACCGAACACTGGCAAGGCGCACCGGGCGATGGCCGATGCCGAGATGGCGGCGAACCTGCTGGCGCACATGGCCGGGGAACTGCGTGACAAGCATGGGCTGCGGGAGTTGTCCCATGACTTGCTGTGCAAGCTGCAGAAGGTGCCGGCGGCGAAGGTGGGGGAGCACTTGAAGCGGTATCGGGGAGCCTGAGTCAAACCAGGAGGAGTGTTGCCCGAAGACTCGTCAATCGAGATCTTTGATCAGGCAGTAATGCACCAGCCAATCCCTCACGTTTTGTGCCTGATTCAATACCAGGTGCACAACGGCTGTGTCGCTGGCGGCGTCATGGCTGTAGATAACCCGATAAGGGTTGTAATTCAGTTCTCGATACTGAATGGCCCCCAGTTCCGCAGCTTGCAGGCAGAGCTGTCCGGATTCCGGGTGATCGTTGAGTCGCTGTTCTACTTTATCTTCCAGTTCCCCGAAGTACTTCGAGGCGGCTTGAGCGCCAACCTTGTCGGCCAGATAGAGTTCCTGCGTGTCGATCGAGCGAATGGCGGCGTGGGTGAAAACCGTACGGGTCATTTTCTGGCTCTACGAGCGCGCATTTCGTCAGCCGTCAGGAACTTGCCTTCGGCATATTCGCGAGAGCTGATAGCCAGTAGCTTGACCAGCGCCAAGGCTTCGTCCCGGCGGATACGATCTTCATAGGACTCGACGACATAAGCAGGCTTGCCGTTCTGTGTAACGATCATCGGTTCTTGAAGATCCAGATCGGATGCATGAGCTTTCAGGTAACTGATTGTCTCGACGCGCATGAGCGATTGTCTCCATCGGGGTGCGAACGGTGTGGTGGATGATCAGGCTGGGCCGGATGATCCATGACTAGTATGAACTTAATTCAGTCCGAATTTGAACCGTTCGTAAGGTTCTGTGCAAATTTGAACCGGGCGTGCCTTGGTGTCTGTGAGATTCCGTCTCTATGTCGCTTTCAGCCAGAGGTACCCATGCTGGAGTTTCATTGATCGTGTCCCTAGAAGTGGTGTAACTGAACCAACCGAAGGC
>NZ_AQOH01000077.1 GCF_000364705.1 Pseudomonas fuscovaginae SE-1
TGGCAGGCCGTTACCGGCCCGAACACAAAAAATCTGACACTCCCAGCTTCTGACCAAGATCGGTAAACGGGTAACCTCGCTGAGCAACCATCGCTGACTCTCGCTGTATGACAGGTTCCACCCGATAAACAGGAGTCAAGCCAATCCGCACGCAGGAAATACCCCTCCTAGAATCTCCCGAAACACGGTCCGTGGTAAATCTGGCAGCACGACGACTACTTGCGATAACGAGGAGTTGAAAACGGATTCATCCGGGCCGGGCAACTGAGCAGCTATTGCGCTCCATCACTGGCAGACAGCCGAATCACCATCTGCTCATCCGCCTCAGGCACAGGCCGTTCCTGTACCATCATCACGACACGATCAATACGGTGAGGCAATATCCCCACACGACTGGCCTGGACCTTCATCGCTCGACATTCGTTTCCACTATCGTCTTCCCATTTCTCCAAAATCATTCGCCCAATAACCAGCACTCGCATGCCTTTGCAATAGAGATCCGAATACCGCTCGGCCTCCTTGTGCCATACATCAACGCCGGCCCAAAACCCTCCCCGATCTTCGTACTCTCCTCCCCCTTTCGAGACCGGATTATCGAAGTACACGTTGAGCCTCAACAGCCGGCGCGGCTCGTTATTGCCGTTGGGAATTTCTCGAAACTCAGGCTTGGTGCCGATGTTGCCCTCACCCCAGAAGTTGGTCGCCATGCTCAGCTTCCCCCGAGTGACGTTGCGCGTGTTCAAGTATCCGCTGCTGATACGCCTGATCAGCCGCCTCAACCTTATTGGCACACAAGAACGCCTGGCGTTCCATGCTGTGGGCCAGACTGATCTGCATGTTGATCACGATCCGTTGCAGCTCCAACGCATACAGGTCAGAGATCAAGTTGATCGGCGTCTGCTCATCACGCACTAGCTCCGACCACAAATCAGCGCCCATCTTGGTACGGTCTGCTCGGCTCCAACGCAAAAAAATAGTCCCCGTTCCGGTCGACTGTTTGACCAACCGAATAGGCAACAGAGTGAAGGGATACCGCTCCGCCTGCGCCAGCACCTCCACGATAGCTAGCGTGATCAATCCGCGGGTCAGCGCGCTGCACTGCTCACCAAACTCCAGCAGTTCCCCCTTACCCTTAAAAGGTCTTAAAAGCCCTTTAGGGAAGGCTGTGTGTTCCAGCCTCCGGAAGGCACTCTGTTCCAGAGGCCGGAAGGCAGTGTGTTCAGCACCATCGCCCCGCCCCACTGAGCCCGAACCACCGTCATGTCCTTGTGAAGATCCCATCGATTCAACCCTCCGAGGTCTCAGATATCGCCCGCTGCGAGGCACTCCCAGAAGCCACATCAACCCACGCGCCCGAGCGGTCCCCGCCCCCTGAAACACCACCCACATGCACCAGCTGCGGGCGGATAATCTGCGGCGCAAACTCCGCCCGGCGCCTGCCCTCCAACACATCCAGTGGCAACTCCCCGAAGGCTTCTCTCGCCGCACGGGCCCGATCGTTATCAGCGGCAAAATCAGTACGCGTCACACGCGCAAACTTGTACTGCTGAGCCAGACCAAACAGACTGCGCAGTACGTGACTCGCCCCATCAATCCGGCTCTCCATACCCTTGCGAGCAATCAGCGCAACATGACGAGCGTGCTGTAAACGCCGGACGATATCGTCAAAGGTGATCAACAGGTACAACGCCAGAAAGCCCAATTGAGAACCGATGAACATCGGCACACTGACCGGCCGAATGCTGAAGTTTTCCTCAGCAGATATTGCACTCGGAATTTCACTCATCAGCAGATCCACCTCCAGCTGAATATTCGCGAACTCGGCTTTGCAGCGCTGCAACTTGTCCTCGATACGAATCAACCAGAAGTCGGCATAGGGATCGTCCCGTTCAGCATCGTGACAAATGCGGCCCACCAAACCGACGAAACCAACAAACCCCATGATCGAGGCCTTGTCGTCAGTGGCGGGTCGTCCCTGCCAGACACGTGCAGCTTGGCGGGTATGCAACGTCAGTTGCATGGCACTACGCAGAGGTCCAATTTGGCTTTGAATGGCGTCAGACATTGATGGCTCCTGGCTGAAGTATCGAGCCCTCAGTGTCATCAGGAACTCCACGAACATCAGCCAGAAAACAGAATTGGACCTCTATGGTTTACACCAGAACAGGAACTGAACCGATATCGACCACGCGCAAAATGCTCACCGCTATCCCCCAAATATCCCTCCATGAAAGCCGCCTGATACATTCCTGTTTCCTTGCGGCACCTCCCCTCCCGGTTTGCAACTGTGCGCTCTAAAGACCAAAGGACGCCGGCATGCACAACTTCCCTTACTGCACCATTGCCCCTTCCAGTCATTGCGAGGGGGGATCCAGACCATGACTCAACAACACACAGTCGAAGTGCTCCTGCGGCCCGCCGTGGAGCTATACACCGTTGCCGTGTGTGCACTCTGTATGGGGGTCTGCCTATTCGCGCCCTGGATGCTCGGACTGACACCCTTGTTCGGCGTCGTGGCGGCAGTCATTTATCTGCTGTTGGGCTGGGTTCGTCTTCGCCAGGGACTGATGGTGTTGCGCTACCAGCGCAATATCCGGCGCTTGCCTCGATACGTGATCACCAGTCAACGCATACCGGTCAGTAACCAGCGATTGTTTGTCGGCATTGGGTTCAAATGGGAACAGCGACATACCCAGCGCCTGATGCAAACCTACCGCCCAGAGTTTCGTCGTTATGTCGAACCCACACCGCTATTCCAATACGCACGGCAACTTGAGCAGCGACTGGAAAAGGCGCCTTTTCCCCTGAGCGTCATTCCGCGGCTCACCAATTGGGACAACCCACTCAACCCCGTGCGCCCACTTCCAGCCGTCGGCGGCTCTCCTCGCCTACATGGTGTAGAGCCCAACGAAACTCCGGTCTCACTGCCTCTCGGCGAACGCGTCGGCCACAGCCTGGTACTGGGTACCACGCGAGTCGGTAAAACCCGACTGGCCGAACTCTTCATCACCCAGGACATTCGCCGGGAGAAACTCGTCAACGGCATCTCGGAGTTCGAGCCGGTCATTGTTTTCGACCCCAAGGGCGATGCCGACCTGCTCAAGCGCATGTACGTGGAAGCCCGCCGCGCCGGCCGGGAAAAAGAGTTCTATGTCTTTCACCTGGGCTGGCCCGACTTCTCCGCCCGCTACAACGCGGTGGGTCGCTTTGGACGCATCTCCGAAGTCGCCAGCCGGATCTCCGGACAACTTTCCGGCGAAGGCAATAGCGCCGCCTTTCGGGAGTTCGCCTGGCGCTTCGTGAACATCATCGCCCGTGCGCTGGTGGAGCTGGGCAACCGTCCGGATTACGTGCAGATTCAGCAGCACGTGATCAACATCGACGCCCTGTTCATCGACTACAGCAGCGACTACTTCGCCCGGCATGATCCGGGCGCCTGGGACGCCATCGCCACCATCGAAGGCAACCTCACCGAAAAGAACACGCCCCACAATATGCGCGGCCGGCTCCCCCGCGTCACAGCGATCGACCAATACCTCTCACGAACGCGCGTCGCGGACCCGGTCATGGACGGCCTGCGCTCCGCCGTGCGCTACGACAAGACCTACTTCGACAAGATTGTTGCCTCGCTCCTGCCCCTGCTGGAAAAGCTCACCACCGGGCGCATGGCCGAGCTCATCTCACCCAACTACACCGCCCTGGACGACGCCCGCCCAATCTTCGACTGGATGCAGATCATTCGAAAGCGAGGTGTCGTGTATGTTGGTCTCGACGCCCTGTCCGACCCGGAGGTCGCTGCGGCCGTGGGCAACTCGATGTTCGCCGACCTGGTGTCGGTGGCCGGCCACATCTACAAGTTTGGCCTGGACGGTGGGCTGCATAACGCAGAGCAGGAGCAGAAGATTCCCATCAACCTGCACGCCGACGAGTTCAACGAGCTGATGGGCAACGAGTTCATACCGATGATCAACAAGGGCGGCGGCGCCGGCATTCAGGTCACTGCCTACACCCAAACCATCAGCGACATCGAAGCCAAGATCGGCAACCGCGCCAAGGCCGGACAGGTAGTGGGCAACTTCAACAACCTCTTCATGCTGCGCGTACGCGAGACCGCCACCGCCGAGTTACTCACCAAGCAACTGCCCAAGGTCGACGTCTACTCCACCACCCTCGTCAGCGGCGCCACCGACAGTTCCGACATCTCGGGCAACACAGACTTCACCAGCAACACCCAGGACCGGGTCAGCTCCACCAGCGTCCCCCTGATCGAACCCGCCCACGTCGTCAGCCTACCCAAAGGCCAGGCCTTCGCCCTGATCGAAGGCGCCAACCTCTGGAAAATTCGTATGCCCCTCCCCGCCCCCGATCCCGACGAATCCATGCCCAAAGACCTTCAGACCCTGGCCGCCAACATGCGCAAGCGCTACGTTGACGGCGGTGGTGAATGGTGGGCTGGCGGAGGCACCCGCGAGTTAGACGAGCCCTCTACAACGGACCAACCAGCGACTGGACCTGATCCCTGATAAGCGACGCAAAAACCACAGAAAAATGTTGGCCAGCAGTGGCAATGGCCGTCAACCAGTTGAAAGCAGCCAACTGTCAGGAACCGCGATCGCTTGGGAGCAGCGAACCGCCTTCTCTACTCGGGCCAAAGGCGAGCAAACCAAAAAGCCATTAGAAGCAAATAGCCATTACAAAAAGCGTAATTTGCCTGATACTGCCAACCACGATTCGGCCTTATTCAGAAATCTCTCTCATAAACGATGATGCGCACGACCTGTGCCAGCGCACTCAACAGAGTTTCACCAAACACCAGACCTAGTACTCAAGGAACGAAAACTCATGGCAAAGGGCTGGAGCAACGAAGAGCTTCTCGCATCGCTAGAGGCTTACCGCCTGATGGCACAGAAGCAAGAATCCGGGATTAGCTACTCCAAGAAGCAGGTGTATGAAGAACTGGCCGCTCGATTTGATCGCACCGCAAAGGCATTCGAATACCGCATGCAGAACATTTCAGCCGTGTTCGATGAGCTGGGGTTGCCGTGGATACCAGGCCTGAAGCCTGCGGTGAATGTGGGATCGGACATGAAGATTCGGCTGGTCCAACTCATTCAAGGAAAGACACCTGGAGAAGGCGCGCAAGCAGGCAACGTTGAAGACAGTACCAATTGGGAAAAAGCCCTTGCTGCTGTCATCCAATTGGGAGGCATCGCCGGTCGAAATCAGATCGAAGAGTGGATCCGCGCTCGTGAGCCCGGATACAACGCCAACAGCCTGTCAGACCTCTACATGATGTCCGTTAACGCCCGGGCACGAACTGGCTACCAACAAAACAAAAAGCCCCGAAGAACTGACCAGGGCAACCGCTACGACAGGCTGTTCAAAGTCGGCAAAGGCACCTTTGGCATTTACGATCCGGCTCAACATGGCGTATGGGAAATCTACCCCGATGCTTCATCGGGCAGCCGATTTGGCGTCTCTGTTCGCCGGGTGACGAGCCCAATCGAAGAAGCGCTAGCGCAGGCAGAAGAAGATGCCGAGCACACCACGGGATTCGATCCCGCAGATGTAGCCGACGCGAGAAAGCGCATCACCGCCAGCATCGTGCGCCGCCGAGGACAACCCGCTTTCCGAAAAGCACTATTGGAGGCTTACAGCGGCGCCTGTGCCATTACCGGCTGCAACCTGCCCGATGTGCTTGAAGCCGCGCATATCCACCCCTACAAGGGCGACCACACAAACGTGATATCCAACGGCCTGCTGCTGCGTGCAGACATTCACACCCTGTTCGATCTAGGGCTGATCGCCATCGAATCCGAAACGATGGTCGTACGGGTAGCCCCCAACCTGAAAGATACCGACTACGGAACACTGGATGGATCCTTGCTTCGCCGTCCAGAACAGCAAACTCATTGGGTGAGTCCAGAAGCATTGGATTGGCATTGGAGCCAATGTGGCTGGTGCGAATGAGTGAGAGCCCATGATCGCTGCGCGCCACCGCGTCATGCCAGAGAGGCCGTTCATCGCATCCGGGATATGACTCACTCGAGCGGCGACGGCCGTGGAGCCAGAAGGTAGGGAACACTCTTTTGCCACAGGGCTCACTGAGCCCACTCACAATTTCGACGGATGCACGCACAAAAAACTGCAGAGCCTGGCCACCATATGCGCAAACGCTACACTGACGGCGGAAGCGGATAATGGGCCGGCTGCGGCCAAGTGAACTAGATGCCCCTACCCGCCGGTATAGTCATATTTACGCAGATAGACGTACCGGGAGGGTAACGGAGCCCTGTACTTTACCAATAATGCTTGCGCAGCAATGGGTTACAGCCGATTACCGCTAATCCAAAGGCATAAAATCGCATCAAGAAAACATTGCGTTTGCCTGTGTGGGCATCCATCATCTACCCTCACGGGAGCCGTCGACAAACCAGCCTACTACTCCTCCATTTTGAGAAGCAGGCCCATGTAGGCCAATTGGCGCGGAGCATGCATCTATGGAGACGAAGGTCCCAAGTTCTAAAGGATGTACAAGCAATAGTCCAGGGCTACAGCTAACGCTCCTTCCCTCATACCTAGATCCATTTGGGCAGGAGCCCATGAAGCAAAACGAAAATTTCCCCCCGCTTCCATCCTTCGACCAACCATTGCAGTTTGCCGACCTTTTTGCAGGGTGTGGCGGCTTATCCCTCGGCCTTTCTCTTGCAGGGCTCAATGGCGTTTTCGCCGTGGAGCGCGACAAAATGGCGTTCTCGACATTGTCGACAAACCTGATTGAGCGGAAAGATGTTCCGGTGGAGCAATTCGCCTGGCCTAAATGGCTAGAGAGGCAAGCCTGGGGAATCGACGACATTCTGGACAAGCATGGCTCCGACCTAGCATCCCTGCGAGGACAGATACAGGTGCTGGCAGGAGGGCCTCCTTGCCAAGGATTTAGTTTCGCAGGTCGCCGAGTAGAGTCCGACCCTCGTAACAAGCTGTTTGAAAAATACGTTGAGATGGTCAGTGCTATCCAGCCTGCCGCAATTGTCCTGGAGAATGTGCCAGGAATGAAAGTAGCCCACTCTGCGAAGAAGTGGAAAGAGCTTGGACTATTGGTGAAGCCACGGTCCTACTATGAAAAACTAGTAGAAAGCCTAGATAGCATCGGCTACAGCGTCCTTGGAAAAATTGTCGACTCATCTCGCTTTGGCGTTCCTCAAAAACGTCCGCGCCTGATCGTGATTGGCCTTCGAAAAGATTTGGCTTGTCATCTCGTCGGTGGCATGGAGAGAGCGTTTGACCTACTGGAAACATCTCGACTGAAGCAACTTCAGGACCTGAATCTTCCACATGAAGTTTATGCCGTGGATGCTATTTCGGATCTGGAATTGAGTGACAATGGTACCACGGCCTGCAAAGACCCTGAATCACCAAAGGGTTTTCAGGAGATCGTCTATAAGGGTCCCCTGACACCATTTCAGAGATTGATGCACGAAGGCTGTAGTGGCACCCCCGACAGCTTGCGCCTAGCTAGGCATAGGCCCGAGGTTAAGGCTCGATTCCAAGAAATCATCAACGATGATGAATGCACCAAGGGTGTGCGGATGAGTGCCAAGGTTCGTGAAAAATACGGGCTGAAGAAACACCGCATATACCCAATGCAGTCAGGTGCCCCTGCCCCTACGATCACCACGTTGCCGGATGATGTTCTTCATTATAAAGAACCTAGAATATTGACTGTCAGAGAGTCTGCACGTCTCCAGTCGTTCCCTGATTGGTATCAGTTCAAGGGCAAATTCACCACCGGTGGTGCCCAAAGAACAAAAGAATGCCCGCGCTACACCCAAGTAGGTAATGCTGTACCACCTTATCTAGCACGCGCCATTGGGATGGCAATTCAAGCGATGCTGGAGGAAACTGTTGCACTAGCCAAAAAGCCAGCAGAGCTTGAGCAGGAAAAAACGATAGCCATCGCTTAGAAGCAGAAAAGACATAGGAGTCTAGGGAAATGGAGAGCTCCCACTACAACAGCGCGCACTATCCAAGCGCGCTGGTCGATTGGGCTGGCCATCACTCAGGGGGAGTGAAACGGCTACTTGATAAGAATAGCGGCCAGCCGAACAAGAAACGCCTACAAACGAACCTCCTATCACGCCTTCAAGATTGGGCAAACCAACTACCCTCAGGAGCACCAACCGTCCCGCGGATAGTATTGTTGGTTGGTGGCCCAGGGAATGGCAAGACTGAAGCTATCGAGTCTACAATTCTATGGCTAGATGAAAGCCTCGGCTGTGATGGAAAGCTCGTTAGCAAGCTATCCCAATCTTTCCATCCTCCAGCAGGATCCGCTGTTCCTCGTCGAGTAAGTGTCGATGCTGGAAAACTAGCGCTGAGCGATAACGACCTGAATCTGGAGATAGTTCAGGATGCATCCGCCACCGCTGGTCATGAGAATAAAAGTGCTGCGCTACTTCTTATTGAAGAACTCAGTAGCTTAACAAGCAAGCCTCACTCCAGCGCCTACCTCTGCTGCGTCAACCGAGGAGTCCTTGATGACGCACTGATCCATGCTATAGACAACAATCTCGATGAAGCGCGAGCTCTACTGGAGGGAATAACCCAGGCAGTTAGCCTGGCACATGACGCCCCCTCATGCTGGCCTCTCAAGGGGTTCCCAACGGTTGCCGTGTGGCCCATGGATGCTGAGTCACTACTGGTTGAGCCAAACGATGGCTCAAAAGCACCTGCCGATGTACTGTTCGGCCAAGCAACTACAACCGAGCTGTGGCCCGCAAAAGGTGAATGCCCAGCGAAGGATAATTGCCCATTCTGTAATAGCCAAGCGATTCTGTCGCGCCCAGAGCACAAATCAGCTCTTCTTCAAATTCTGCGCTGGTATGAATTGGCTAGCGCTAAACGATGGAGCTTCAGGGACCTATTCTCCCTAACCTCATACCTTCTCGCTGGTTACCACCCTACCGCAAGCACATCAACCGGGGCTCTGCGTCAGGCAACTCCATGCGAGTGGGCAGCAAACCTTTTTTCGCTTGATGAAAAGGCCGCTTCAGTCACGAAGCCTAGCAAGCAGTCTCTCACAGCACCTTTCTATCTGGCGACATCGGGCTACCAACACGCCTTATTTCATCGATGGGACAAAAATGTAGCGAATTCCCTTCGCTCCGATATCAGGGATCTCGGCCTCAATAAAGACCTGACACTAGAAGAGTCTAGGACCCTCATGGGTCTCGTTCACTTTCTAACTGACCGTAAGAGTAATTATCTTCCAGCAACAATCGCACCTCTGCTCGAAGGGCTCGTCGATACTCTGGATCCTGCATTTGCAAGTCCAGACAGTGAAGTTTCCGTGAGTGGCCGCAACAAGATTTTATTGGGCGACCTTGATATGCGTTTCAGCCGCTCCCTTTCGGGCGGCATCGAGTTCATTCGAAAATACCATGTGCTTTCGCCAAATGAACTGAGTATTTTAAACCGCCTGTCTCTCGCAGACAGCAAGCTATCCGAACCAGTTATTCGACGTAAAAAACCTCTGGCCGCCACCCGGGTCCAGCATGTACTTCGTGATTTTGCCTGCCGCCTAGTGCGCAGAAGCATATGCACTCGGACTGCTGCCGTAGCAGATGCTTCCATCTTGAAATCTTTCCAGCAAGTAGTTGAAGACGATGAGAAGCACCAGCATCTTCAGGAGGTTGTTGGACAAGTGAAGGAGTTGTTGAATACAAACAAGGAGTTCGAAGTTTCGTTGACAACAACTTTTGGGCAGCCGCTTCCTCCGCGCCAACGCCAAGCAACACTAGTAGTACAACAGAGCTCGGTAAAAATATTTCCACAAAACAAGGAAGGTCGCCCTCATCCCCCTATTTGCTACTTGAAAGTAGGACAGGGCAAGTCAGCCCAACCTATCCCCTTGACCTACGACCTGTACAAGGCAGTAAAGGAGCTAGAGAGAGGACTATCCCCTGCATCCCTTCCACGAACGGTCGTGGCATTGCTGGACACAGCCAGGGCTCGCCTATCAGGGCCCATCGTCCGGGATAAGGAATTACTTGAAGACTCAAGAATGTGTATCGGGTCAGACGGCACAGAAGTCCGCCTCTTGTGGAGCGGCTTTGTTGCAGACAAGGAGAAAAGTAAATGAGCCTTGCGGACTTCATGCAAGCCCCATGGGGCCGATCGCACGACAGCTACCAGAAGTCAGCCCTATCCATTAGCCCAGCCCCAGAGTATGCAAGCTCTGAGGTACTACTAGCCTCGCTGTACCGTACCATAGGCTTCAGCTCCACAAGCGAAGGTAAGGTCCCGCAAATGGGTCGCGATCTGGATAGAAATATCCAGAAGCGCCGCGAAAAAAGGCAGCCACCACCTGATGGCACGGTGGTTAGTGTCGAAGCATGGAACACTGTTCTTCATGGCGTGCTGGAAAGCCCTAAGCTCCCGAACCAGTCATCCAAAAGGTTCCTGCAAGTTACGCCAATAGTGCCAGGCACAGCACTCTTCTCTGGTTCTGCTCGGCTCAGTGGTAACTCATGGCCCGCTGGCAGTCTGATCCGCCGGATGATATGCCTAGGCTCCCCAAACCTAGAGGCGGCACGGAAGCTCTGGGAGAGCCTTTTCCTTGCGCTAAGCATCAATGACGAAGATGACATTTTTGCCCGCTGGCTCAACCAGGAGACATCATCATGGAACTCAGGACTAGACGAGTGGAAACTAGTCGAAATTCCCGATAGTGAAATGACCCTGGAAGAACCAGACTACCAAGGGATTGGGTTCATACCTGCACGCAGGTTCACCAAGGATCTGAATGCCATCATACAGGCGAAAGGATCCATGACGCGCAGGCAGTGGACCAGTCTGATGGAGGCGATAATACGCTTAGCAGCAGCATCCCATGTCATATGGCTCTGCGACGTCCATGCAAGGATCTGGAACTGCCTGTCAGCGGCGCTCAAGGGTGACGCATTCCCCTTGAACGATGAGGAAGCAAGGAAAACCATATTTCCCCTGTCTCCCCAATACATGGCGCATGGGGGCAAAGCCCTTCCAGGTATCAAGGACAAAATATCCACCTACCTCAATGCCCGGCTGGGGATCAATGCATTACTTTGGTCACTAGATCAAATAAATGCCCCCTACACCGGTAGTCTTGCCTCGAGTGCAGGGATTTCTGGACTTTGCAAACACATCCGCGAGCACGAGGTAAAACTAGCAAATCTAAACGCTACGCAAACAATCGCTGACCTACGAGAACAGGAAGCCAGAGCACTGTTGTGCAAAAAAGGCATAGGCTCCAACCTAATGGAGTTCACACGACATGTTCTTGGTCAGCGCCAAGCTGCAGCTGCACTGCTCAGGGGTTATGACCAAGGATACATCCTCAGGAAGAATGGAAATAGCTCATCAAGCCCGTGGATAGTATCCCTTGGACCTGTTGCTGTTCTTGCCTTGGTTCACTGCGCACTTGCTGGAATGGGAGGCCCCCGCTCCGTCCATCGACTGGGCCAACACCTCGAGGGCTATGGCATTGCCGTTGACAAGCACGACATAGCCAGAAACGACCTAGGCCATCAGTTGAGGATGCTAGGCCTCGTGCTCGACAGTCCTGATGCCGAGAGCGGCATGCTGCTGTTACCTCCATTCTCCATCAGCCATTCCACACTGAGCCTTGAACATGAATAAGCTTGCTAATTGGCTCGCCTCCGAAGTCCTTGAGAAGGTACAAGGTGCAACACAGGGTTACAGCGGCGCCAATCCCGAGTACCGACTGATCTTCCGCGGCCCGCCACTAGAAATCCTCGAAATAGCCTATGAGGAACTGACCCAAAACGGAGGGATTCAGGTTCAAGGGCGCCTGGATGGAAGCCAGACAACACTGCCCGTGTTGCTCCAATACCCAAACAACCAACTACACAGCCCCAAACCCCTTATTGGGCAATCGGGCAAGTGCGATAACGATCACCTGCTGAATATCCGTAACGACCCTACCAGCCCGAGTTTTATAGCATTAGTCCCCCCTGGACTACACAACAATCTATCGATCGAATCCACAACAGATGAATTCGGATTGGGATCAGATACAAGCACGGGAAACAACTCTTTCGATCAATGGTGGGACGACGGATTCGTCCAAAGAGCTGTTGATCAAGCGTTAACTGCTGCAGGATTAACAGACACATCGCAAAAAGATGATGCCAAAATCCTCATCCGAAAAGCTGCTGGCTCAGTCGACGAGATTGATCCAGATAAAAGTAGTCATCGATCTGCCTGGCGTCTACTGTCAAGGGTCAACTCGTTGGCTAGCACAAAGCACGGACTATCAGCGGGACAAGCGATCGCGCTTGCATGCGGATTCCCCCCAATGGCAGACGGTAGCACGTCTTCAAAGCTCCAGCTGTCCGTACTATACAAAGTATCTGAAGAGCTCGCAGACGGCTTCAAAACAGGCATTGAACGCCTGGCATTGAGCGCTCCGCAAGAAATAAGCAAAGCTCTGCGCGAACTGCTTTCCCACCTGCAGTCGAATTGCGACATACCCACGGCTTTCGAGCGGGCAACTGAGGCGTTTTACCTACCTAACTCGGGCCTAGAGCTAGTTCCCCCTCCCACCTGGTGGACAACATTGACCACCGAGCAATGGGTAGAGCTACTGGCAGACGACACCCCTCAGGCCCTAGGTGAGGTCGCCATCCTGTGCACCAACGGCATTATCCCAGCAAGCAAGGGAATGCCGACCGTAGTTAGGGGCAAAGCTGAACTGGCCATCTCTTTCAGTGATGGATCCCTGCCTCAGGAGCTTCAACTGACAGGCGGATCACAGGGCAAAATCTCCCTGTCCTTGCCTGTCGCCCCTAACGGACCAACCCAATACACAGACTCAAGCCCACCGAACCACAAGATTCCGATGACCTACAAGGTCATCGCCGGTGGCTTCAAGCCGGCAAGCATCCGTGTGATATCCCTAGAGGGCTGGCACCCGGGGATAGTCGTCAGTTGCAGGCTTGCGACTAAATCGACCCCACCCAAGAAACCACAAAAGAAATCCAATAAACTGGATTGGGAAACTTCTCTTACGCTCCCTGGATCTGGCAGGTACGAGCTACGAATTCATCTTTCGCCAAACACGTCCCTTGGTGTGGTAGAGGGCCTATCTGATGATGCCAGCGAGATTGATGTACACAGACAGCACATCGAGACAAAACAGGTTGGCGAGGACGAGTACCTGGCAGAGGTAGAGGCCGACGGCAATTATCAGCTTGATATTGAATTGACACGCCCGGGTGAAAACGCACCTTCGACTTGTAGAGTCTACTTGACTTGCGAGGAAACAAAGGAAGAAGGATGTCGTAGCGAATTCGAGCGCCTTATCAAACTCAATCGCCGTCATCTAGATAAATTTGACACTAAGGCAGTTGTCCACCTAGAGCGCAACTCACGCGCCTCCAGCCTTCAATCATGGATGCTCGAAGGGCAGAATGCAGCTGTTTCATTCCGCCCCCTTGTTATAGCGAACGACTACGCGTCCCAATGGGCCCCTCCAGATTGGAAATCCATTAATGGTCCGATACTCTCTCGAGGTAAATTCCTACATGACCCCCGGCCAGAGGCGGAGTACTTCCAACCACCCAAAGGTTTCATAGAAGCTCGCGAAGAGATAGCTAAATACATTCGAGGAGAAGATCTATCGGGGTTACTCGAGTCCGCTCCATTAGGGGCCTGGCTCTCGAAGGACTCGGACTTCCGGTCATTGGTCGAAAGCTATCTCGATTCCTACATGTCGTGGATCAATACCAGCCCATCAGTCGCATGCTGGGTGGATACTATTATTATCTGTTCTCTGCAAGCTGATGGCCTTACCCTAGATAGGATTCCTGACGCAGTAATACTATCCCCCCTCCACCCCCTGCGCTTGGCATGGCACTGCCTAGCACAGAAGGTGCTCAGGGATGAAGTGGAGGGAAACTCACCCTACCCTTGCCCAGCAGCGAGCATTCTGGATCCAGACTGCGTCCCGGACCTGCTAACCCTGTGTCTGCAATCCCCCAGCGGCGAGGACCATCTAGATTTCATATCCGTGGAGTGCAGTTCGGACTATTGGTCCGTACTATGGAACGGCTCGCGATTGCGCCAGATTCCTGAACGTACGAGAGGAGCACCATTCGACGGCAGTTTTGGACTTACAGTAGGCGGTATTTCCAGCGGCTTCAGTCCGGCTCAAGTATCGCGCGCTCTCGATGACGTAACTGACTTGCTCTCAGCAAAACCAATTGTCAGCCTGGTGGTATCCAGCGCAGGAGGAACCACAGATGCCTGCAATGAGGGCCTGGCAAACTGGTGCACAAAGCGCTTTGGCAAGGGCGAGCAGGACACTATGGGACATAGTGTCGGGGCTAGGGTACTAGAGGTTTTCGATATCCGTGAAGCTGGCAAGCCCGACGAAGCGGTCATAGCCAACCTATCGGAAGATACCGACAATCATGTCCGGTGGTACAAGAATCAACCGGCCCATGCCAGGCCTGACCTTGGAATCATCGCACAACTGGACTCAGCGGAGCCCGAGTCCAAAGAGGTAGGGACACTCTCCCCAATGGGCATAGGCGGACTCATCAGACATCGAGTCAGACGCCAATTGCAAGGTTCGTTTCTAAGCGAATCCAGGCAAGGCTTGCAGATGCCACCTTGCGGCGAGCCATTTGCAGACAAGGTATCCACCTGCATGCTGATGCTGGAAAAGATCCAGGACGGCAAGGTTGGCCTCCAGTTTTCGCCAAGCACGCATGCTATTTCCAGCATGCTGGTAGGCCAGAGTGCAGGTTTCGTCGCCGTTTCGTCCTCGGCTATCGATCCCGCCTGCTTTCTGGGAGGCTGGATTGAGGGCACATATCTCTGGGACTACGACTTGCCCGCGTACTCCCATAGAGCCGGAGACACCAGCGGTTATTATCTCCTTTCACAGGTCAAGGAAGCAGATCGCGATGCGCTTCGGAGAGTTCTGAAGCCACTTCCGGGCTGCGCAAGCTTAGACGACGGCCAGATTGAGCAAATACTCCTAGAGGTTGCCCGGCGAGGAATCCCTACTGTTCGAGGCCTGTCCGGTGATGATACAGGTGCTACTGGGGACCTCGGTCTCTTTCTGGCAGTTCGTCTCCTACAGGACCAATTCCGCCTGTCAGGTAACCTCGAAAGTCTGCTGCCGGTACTTGCAGGCACGCCAGATGACTCGACCATAGCCATAGTCATTCCGGTCGATCCTTTCCGCGGATACCTTTCCGACCTCGCTCGCTCTTTGGGCAAGGAGCGCAAGGAAATGTCCCTTTCACGCCCAGACCTACTTGTAGTAGGCGTGAGAGCATGCAATGGCAACATTCAATTGCACCTTACCCCCATCGAGGTCAAATGCAGGCAAAACAGCGTATTCAGCGCCACTGACTCAACTGAGGCACTTAATCAGGCCAAGGCGCTATCGAATCTTCTACGCGCAATCGAAGAACGCGCAGACACTTCGCTTGCCTGGAAACTGGCATTTCAACACTTGCTGTTGTCGATGATAGGTTTTGGCCTGCGGGTGTATAGCCAGCATCAAGCAGTGGAAGGCCAGGCAGCACGCTGGGCCAGCTACCATGAACGCATTGCCGCAGCGATACTTCACCCCACACCAGCGGTCAGCATCGACGAAAAAGGGAGGCTAATCGTAGTTGATGACTCCATCGATAGTGACTCGCATGACCGCGATGGCGATGGTTATACAGAGACCATCGTTATTTCCAGTAAAGATGCGGGCCGCATGATTGTCGGAAGCGACATACAATCGTTCTACGACTCTGTCCGCGCCAAAGTCAATGACTGGGGGTTACTACCCGCGAGCATAAAAGAGCTACCCTCTCCAATGTTGATAGATGAAGACCATGCCTCGAGCGAAGTGCAAACGAGTACGCCGGCAACAAGCCCTGTAGAGGAAGCAAATTCCACCGCCCTTGAATTGACAGAGCCATCATCCACTGTCGCGAGCTCACCCATGGCCACATCAGCTAACCCAACCAGCAACGGGATCCTCCTGTCTGTCGGCAAGACCGTCGATGGTTTCGAGCCTCGCCCACTTACGCTCAACATATCGAACACCCAGCTCAACCAGTTGAACATCGGTGTCGTCGGCGACCTCGGCACAGGGAAAACGCAATTCCTGAAATCCCTGATTCTGCAAATATCTAGGTCTCGCGAGGAAAACCGAGGGATAACACCTAGATTCCTTATCTTCGACTACAAGCGCGACTACAGCAGCGACGATTTTGTCAAGGCGACAGGCGCCAAGGTCGTTAAGCCCTATCGCCTTCCCCTGAACCTATTCGACACAACAGGCATGGGCGAGTCTTCTGCCCCCTGGCTAGACAGGTTCCGGTTCTTCTCAGACGTTCTGGACAAGGTTTATACAGGCATAGGGCCTGTTCAACGAGACAAGCTCAAGAAGGCTGTCCGTAATGCCTACGACACAGCCAACGCAGAAAACCGGCAGCCAACGATCTACGACATACACGAAGAATACAGCCAGCTACTCGCCGGCAAGTCGGACTCACCAATGGCAATCATTGATGACCTGGTAGACATGGAAGTCTTCGCTCGCGACGGAGAAATCAAACCGTTCGACGAGTTCCTAGACGGGGTCGTGGTTATATCCCTGGACGCCATGGGACAGGACGACAGAAGCAAGAACATGCTCGTTGCCGTCATGCTCAACATGTTTTACGAGAACATGCTTCGTACCCCGAAACGTCCTTTCATCGGTGACTCGCCACAGCTCAGGGCCATAGACTCGTACCTATTGGTGGACGAGGCAGACAACATCATGCGATATGAATTCGACGTTCTGCGGAAACTGCTACTGCAAGGGCGAGAGTTCGGAGCGGGTGTGATTCTCGCATCTCAGTACCTCCGGCACTTCAAGGCTGGGGCAACCGATTATCGCGATCCTCTGCTAACCTGGTTCATTCACAAGGTACCCAATGCCACGCCAAACGAACTTGGCGCCTTGGGTTTCACATCGGATCTCGCCGAGCTTTCTGAACGCGTGAAGACGCTTCCAAACCACCATTGCCTCTACAAATCGTTCGACGTGACCGGAGAAGTCATACGTGGCCTCCCCTTCTTCGAACTCACCAACCAGAGCTAACCTAGGCTCAGTCCGGCCCTAGCCGCTAGGGCCGGACAAGGAGACTACCAATGACTGACATCCTTTCCCCAGCAGAACGCTCGAAGAGGATGTCACGCATCAGAAGCAAGGACACTCGCCCAGAGCTTATCCTACGCAAAATCCTCCATGGGCTTGGGCTTCGATACCGACTGCACAGTGCGAGCCTCCCCGGAAAACCGGACCTGATATTTCCTCGCTACAACGTAGTAGTGTTCGTGCATGGATGCTTTTGGCACCGTCATGCGGGATGCAAAATCGCTACAACCCCCAAGAGCAATACACCCTTTTGGCTTGAGAAATTTGAGAAGAATGTTGAGCGAGACATACGAGTCAGGTCACAGCTGGAGAATCTAGGGTGGAGAGTATTCGTGGTTTGGGAGTGCGAACTCGCCTCCACAAAAAAATCGCAAGCCACTGCAGAGCAGCTTAACGAATGGATTCGCGAAAACGGAAAAGCCTGAGCACGGATCAACCAGATAAATACTAATATTTTAGAAACAAACGCCCAAGTAAATTTTAATAACCAAAGCTATCATCAAGATAAATGCTCGTCGATACCAGACAACTGCCCCGAAGCAATCCGCAGCTCCATGAGGGCAACAAACTCTCGAAGAGAGGAGCCAAACTCCACACGATCAGCTGAGTAATGTGCACGGCGATGGCAGTTAGGGCATAGGGCTATGACATTAATTGGAAGGTCCGGCCCATCATCAGCAAGCCGCGTCATGTGATGCACTTCCAAGAAAGCCCTACCATCAAAACGGTGAAAAGGAGCAGGTTGACCACAACCTTCGCATCGACCACCGCTACGCCGCATTGCATAGGAGTGCACCCTAGCACTACGCTGTCGGTACATGCGCAGACTTATGCCGGTCTCGCCATCTGGTGCCACACCTAGAAGCCTCTGCATCTCTTGAAGATTAACGCTATCATCACCGATTATTTCCTCACTCCAGCAATCAAGCTGCCCACCTACAGGAACCAGTCGAAATCGCAACAACCTATCGCCCTGTCGGCCACCGTCTTGGGGTACAAACGCCTCATGACCAACGACGTTAAACTCTCCTCGAAACGCAAATAGTTTTCCATATCCACCACGGACCTTAACTTCCCGGGCCGTCGGCTCCCTAGTAGTGAAAAGCAATACTGACTGATTGCCGGAGGAGAGCTTCGCATTGGCGGAGTTTGCCAAAGACTGATCTCCCACACGCCCCTGTCCAAAATACCACCACGTTCCATCGGCTAGCATATGGTCAGAATACCCCGCACTCTTCCCTCCCCTTCCTCCTGATGTACAAATCAAGCAACCTAGCTCAGAGCGCCCCCAGATCACACCTGACTGCATTTGGCGACTACCAACGAAATCGAGTAATCGCGCCCTTTCATACTCCTGCCCTATGAGAAACGGATGCATTTCATGTCCCTATACTGAAAGCCACAGAGGGGCCGTTCAACGGCCCAACGGGGTTAGCGTGAAATCAACAATTGGAGCCCATCAATGACCATTGATAATAGACGCAAAACTGAAGCGGAACAGGCGATCACCCAACAACTCAGCACTCTACAAAATCAAGCTACCAATATGTGTCACCGCCAATGTAAAACTGACCCCCTAACGCCAACGCAAA
>NZ_AQOH01000078.1 GCF_000364705.1 Pseudomonas fuscovaginae SE-1
CCGCTCCCACAAAAAAGAGGGGAAGGTTCTTACAACGACAGGTCCGCGCTCGTCATGACTACCCGAATTCCTACCGCCATCAACCTGCACAAGGCCTCGAAAACCCTGACCCTCAAGTACGGTCCGGGCGAGGAATATCACCTGCCCGCCGAGTTCCTGCGGGTGCACTCTCCCTCCGCCGAGGTCCAGGGCCACGGCCAGCCGATCCTGCAATTCGGCAAGCTCAACGTCGGCCTGAGCAAGATCGAACCCGCCGGCCAGTACGCACTGAAACTGACCTTCGATGACGGTCATGACAGCGGCCTGTTCACCTGGGATTACCTCTACCAGCTCGCCTGTCGTCAGGATGACTTGTGGGCCGAGTATCTTGCCGAACTCAAGGCAGCCGGAAAATCCCGCGACCCTTCCGAGTCGATCGTCAAGTTGATGCTCTAAACCGGGCATCTTGCCATTTGGGGCGTATTTTCTAATCTGTTCTGATCCAATACCCGGAAGCAGCGGCTGACGTTCGGCCCGCTTGCGAAAAAAATTAAACTCGGGTAACCAATGGACTTGGCAAGTCCCGTGCATTTAACGATGCGCAATCAACCGGTCACCCGAGCAGCAGTACTTGGCATTCGTTGTGCCTGGTCGCACAGTGTTTACCCGGTACTCGTCTCAGGACAATGGAGCGTCGTAGATGAGTGACAAGAACAGCGATGACCTCAAGCGTCAGGCCTCGGAAAACACCCTGGGCCTGAACCCCGTCGTCGGCTTGCGTAGAAAGGATCTTCTGACTTCGGCACGAATGGTACTGGCCCAGACCATCCGGCAACCCATCCACAGCGCCAGACACGTCGCCCATTTCGGCCTCGAACTGAAGAACGTGCTGTTCGGCAAGTCCGAACTGCAGCCAGACAACGACGACCGGCGCTTCGCCGACCCGGCGTGGAGCCAGAACCCGCTCTACAGGCGCTACCTGCAGACCTACCTGGCCTGGCGAAAGGAGCTTCATGACTGGATCGACGACAGCTCGCTCCCGGCCCAGGACATCAGCCGCGGACACTTCGTCATCAACCTGCTGACCGAAGCCATGGCCCCGACCAATACCGCGGCCAATCCGGCGGCGATCAAGCGCTTCTTCGAGACCGGCGGCAAGAGCCTGCTCGACGGCCTGTCGAACCTGGCCAAGGACCTGGTGCACAACGGCGGCATGCCCAGCCAGGTCAACATGAGCGCCTTCGAGGTCGGCAAGAACCTCGGCACCAGCGAAGGCGCCGTGGTGTTTCGCAACGACGTGCTGGAGCTGATCCAGTACGGGCCGACCACCGAGCAGGTGCACGAACGCCCGCTGCTGGTGGTGCCACCGCAGATCAACAAGTTCTACGTCTTCGACCTCAGCCCGGACAAGAGCCTGGCGCGCTTCTGCCTGCGCAGCCACCAGCAGACCTTCATCATCAGCTGGCGCAACCCGACCAAGGCGCAGCGCGAGTGGGGCCTGTCGACCTACATCGAGGCACTCAAGGAAGCCGTCGACGTGGTCTGCGCGATCACCGGCAGCAAGGACGTCAACATGCTCGGCGCCTGCTCCGGGGGCATCACCTGCACCGCCCTGCTCGGCCACTACGCGGCCCTGGGCGAGAAGAAGGTCAGTTCGCTGACCCTGCTGGTCAGCGTGCTCGACACCACCCTGGACACCCAGGTCGCGCTGTTCGTCGACGAACAGACCCTGGAAGCCGCCAAGCGCCACTCCTACCAGCAGGGCGTGCTGGAGGGCAGCGACATGGCCAAGGTGTTCGCCTGGATGCGCCCCAACGACCTGATCTGGAACTATTGGGTCAACAACTACCTGCTGGGCAACGAACCGCCGGTGTTCGACATCCTGTTCTGGAACAACGACACCACCCGCCTGCCCGCCGCGTTCCACGGCGACCTGATTGAAATGTTCAAGAACAACCCACTGGTACGCGCCGACGCCCTGGAAGTGTGCGGCACGCCCATCGACCTGAAAAAAGTCGACGCCGACATCTTCGCCCTGGCCGGCACCAACGATCACATCACGCCGTGGAAGTCCTGCTACAAATCGGCGCAACTGTTCGGTGGCAAGGTCGAATTCGTGCTGTCGAGCAGCGGCCACATCCAGAGCATCCTCAACCCGCCGGGCAATCCCAAGTCACGCTACATGACCAACGAGGAGATGCCGGCCAAGGCCGAGGACTGGCAGGAAAACTCCACCAAGCATACCGACTCCTGGTGGCTGCACTGGCAGGCCTGGCTGGCGGCTCGCTCGGGCAAGCTGAAGAAATCGCCGACCAGCCTGGGCAACAAGGCGCACCCACCGGCCGAGGCGGCGCCGGGCACTTACGTGCACGAGCGCTAGACCGATGTCCTTCTGGTAGGCGCGTGGCTTGCCCGCGAAGCTTTCAGCGCTTTCGCGGCCGCATTCGCGGGCAAGCCATACTCCCACAGAGGGCAGTGTCGAAGCAGAAAGCCGACTCAACCACAGGGCCCGCAGTATGCCGCAACCGTTCATTTTCAAAACCATCGAGCTGGACGGCCAGACCATCCGTACCGCGGTTCGCCCCGGCAAACCACACCTGACGCCACTGCTGATCTTCAACGGCATCGGCGCCAACCTGGAGCTGGTGTTCCCATTCGTCCAGGCGCTGGACCCGGACCTGGAGGTCATCGCCTTCGACGTCCCCGGCGTCGGCGGCTCGTCCACACCCAGTCGCCCCTATCGCTTTCCCGGCCTGGCCAAGCTCAGCGCGCGGATGCTCGACTACCTGGACTATGGCCAGGTCAACGCGGTTGGCGTGTCCTGGGGCGGCGCGCTGGCCCAGCAGTTCGCCCACGATTACCCGGAGCGTTGCAAGAAGCTGATCCTGGCGGCCACCGCCGCCGGTGCGGTCATGGTTCCGGGCAAGCCCAAGGTGCTCTGGAACATGGCCAGCCCACGCCGCTACATCCAGCCATCCCACGTCATCCGTATTGCCCCGACCATCTACGGCGGCGCCTTCCGCCGCGATCCGCACCTGGCCGCCGAACACGCCGCCAAGGTGCGCTCGGCCGGCAAGCTGGGCTACTACTGGCAACTGTTCGCCGGCCTCGGCTGGACCAGTATCCACTGGCTGCACAGGATCCGCCAGCCGACCCTGGTCCTGGCCGGCGACGATGATCCGCTGATTCCGCTGATCAATATGCGCCTGCTGGCCTGGCGTATTCCCAATGCCCAGCTACACATAATCGATGACGGCCATTTGTTCCTGATCACCCGGGCCGAAGCCGTGGCGCCCATCATCATGAAGTTCCTCGACGAAGAACGGCAGCGTGCCGTCATGCACCCGCAACCGGCGCCGTTCAAGAGCACCTGAGGCGACCGATTCGCCACGTGCCCTGCGCCAGGACGTCGACAGGGCACAACAGCGCCGGGGAGAAAGGACAGCCCCGGCCTGGCGCGAAGTATCGGTTGATCCGCCTGATGACGAAGGAGTGTTGATTCATGCCAGAAAAATCAGCAACGGGGACGCTCCCCGCCCCCGCTGCCCCCATCAACGCACAGAATGCGATTACCGGTCTGCGCGGCCAGGATCTGTTTTCCACCTTGCGCAACGTTGCCACCCACGGCCTGCGTAATCCTCTACACACGGCCCGACACGCGATGGCCCTGGGCAGTCGGTTGGGCAAGGTGCTGCTTGGCGAAACGCCGCACCAACCCTGTCCGCGCGACTCGCGCTTCACCGACCCGGCGTGGAGCCTGAACCCCTTCTACCGACGCGGCCTGCAGGCCTACCTGGCCTGGCAGACCCAGGTCCGGCACTGGATCGACGACAGCCGGATGAACGACGACGACCGTGCCCGGGCACACTTCGTCTTCAACCTGCTCAACGATGCCGTGGCGCCATCCAACACGCTGCTCAACCCGGTGGCGATCAAGGAGCTGTTCAACTCCGGTGGCAACAGCCTGGTACGCGGCATCAGCCACCTCGTCAACGACCTGCTGCACAACAACGGCCTGCCCAGCCAGGTCACCAAACACTCATTCGAGGTCGGCAAGACCGTGGCCACCACCCCGGGCTCGGTGGTGTTTCGCAACGAGGTGCTGGAACTGATCCAGTACCGGCCCATGAGTGAAAGACAATATGCCAAGCCGCTGCTGATCGTGCCGCCGCAAATCAACAAGTACTACATCTTCGACCTCAGCCCGGCCAACAGCCTCGTGCAGTACGCACTGAAGAACAGCCTGCAGGTCTTCATCATCAGTTGGCGCAACCCCGACATCCGCCACCGCGAGTGGGGCCTGTCGACCTACGTAGAAGCGGTGGAAGAGGCCATGAATGTCTGCCGGAGCATTACCGCCAGCCGCGAGGTCAATCTGGTCGGCGCCTGCGCCGGAGGCCTGACCATCGCCGCGTTGCAGGGCTACCTGCTGAGCAAGCGGCAGTTGCGCCGGATCGCCAGTGCCACCTACCTGGTCAGCCTGCTCGACAGCCGACTGGACACCCCGGCGACCCTGTTCGTCGACGAGCAGACCCTGGAGGCCGCCAAGCGCCGCTCCTACCAGCAAGGCGTGCTGGACGGTCGCGACATGGCCAAGGTGTTCGCCTGGATGCGGCCCAATGACCTGATCTGGAACTACTGGGTCAACAACTACCTGCTGGGCAAGGAGCCGCCGGCTTTCGACATCCTCTACTGGAACAACGACCACACCCGCCTGCCGGCCGCTCTGCATGGCGACCTGCTGGATCTGTTCAAGCACAACCCGCTCAGCCATCCCGGCGGGCTGGAAGTCCGCGGCACGCCGATCGACCTGCAGAAAGTCACGGTCGACAGTTTCAGTGTCGGTGGCATCAACGACCACATCACGCCGTGGGACGCGGTCTATCGCTCGACGCTGCTGCTGGGGGGAGAGCGCCGCTTCGTGCTGTCCAACAGCGGCCATATCCAGAGCATCCTCAACCCGCCAGGCAACCCCAAGGCCAACTACATCGACAACCTCAAACTGAGCAGCGACCCGCGTGCCTGGTACTACGATGGCAAGCAGGTACAGGGCAGTTGGTGGCCGCAATGGCTGGAATGGCTCCAGGCCCGCTCCGGCGCCCTGAAGGACAGCCAACTGGCCCTCGGCAATGCCAGGTACCCCACCATGGAGGCTGCACCCGGCACCTATGTGCGGGTGCGTTGACTATCACCGGACACGGCTGCCCGGCAGCCGTGGCAAATGGACGGCTAGCGGCCTGTGTGGCTAATTCGCATACTCCACTTCGGCCCACGTCTTTGCCAGGCTGCGTTGCCATTCCTCGCCGTAGCCCGGCTACGACTTGTCATGGCGCCTTGCCTGGCAAACCCTTGGACTCGAATCTGAGTATCCGAATTAACCGTACAGGCCACTAGACCTAAGAAGACTGGATGAAAACCCGCGACCGGATTCTTGAATGCACGCTGCGACTGTTCAACCAGAAAGGCGAACCGAATGTCTCGACCATGGAGATCGCCAATGAAATGGGGATCAGCCCGGGCAACCTGTACTACCACTTCCATGGCAAGGAACCCCTGGTGCTCGGTCTCTTCGAGCGTTTCCAGGCGGAGCTGACCCCGTTGCTCGACCCGCCGGCGGACGTCGAGCTGGCGCCCGAGGACTACTGGTTCTTCCTGCACCTGATCGTCGAGCGTCTGGCCCAATACCGCTTCCTGTTCCAGGACCTGTCCAATCTGGCCAGCCGCCTGCCCAAGCTGGCCCGGGGCATTCGCAACCTGCTCAACGCCCTCAAGCGCACCCTGGCCTCACTGCTCGCGCGGCTGAAAGCCCAGGGGTTCATCCTCAGCGAAACCCAGGCACTCGGGCAACTGGTCGAGCAGATCACCCTGACCCTGCTGTTTTCACTGGACTACCAACGGATCCTGGGGCGCGAGGGCGAGGTGCGGCTGGTGGTGTACCAGATCATGATGCTGGTGGCGCCACACCTGCTGCCACCGGCACGGCTGGCGACCGAGCGGATGGCCCTGCGTTATCTCGAAGACCACGAATAGAACACCGTCCCGTGAGAGCCGGATTCATCCGCGAAGACGTTGCTGCCCACTCCGACGTCCTCGCGCGCATACACGACCATTGCATGCGACTCGCCTCTGTAGGAGCCGGGCTTGCCCGCGAAGAGGCCAGACCTGAGCCCCCCAAACAAAAAAGCCCGACCTTCACAGGCCGGGCATTTTCATGACACCAGGCGCCACTCAGGACTGAGAGGTCGGCACCGATGGAGCTGGGGTCGCAGCCGGAGCGGCGGCGGCCGGAGCCACCGAGTTGGTGCTGGCTGGGGCCACTGCCGGTTTTGCGGCGGCGGGGGCCGCAGGCTTGGCTACGGCTGCCGGCTTCGCCGCCGCCGGTTTTTTCGCAGCGGCTGGCTTCGCGGCAGGTTTGGCCGCCGGTTTTGCAGCAGCGGGTTTTGCCGCGGGCTTGGCTGCCGGTTTCGCCGCAGGCTTGGCCGCAACCGGTTTGGCTGCAGGCTTCGTGGCAGGTTTGGCTGCCGCCGTCTTGGCAGCGGGTTTTGCGGCCGGCTTGGCCGCAGTTTTCGCTGCAGGCTTGGCCGCCGCGGTTTTGGCCGCTGGCTTGGCGGCTGGTTTAGCGACGGCGGCCTTGACCAGCGGTTTGGCCGCCGTCTTCGCCGCGGGCTTGGCTGCCGCCGTCTTCGTCGCCACCGGCGTCACTTTCTGACCGGTGAGTTGCTCGATCTGCTTGGTCAGGGTGTCGACCTTGCTGTGCAGCGCCTTCACCTCATGACGGCTGGGCACGCCCAGGCGCGAGATGGCGCTGTTCAGACGCTTGTCGAACGCCTCTTCCAGCTCGTCCCACTTGCCCAGCGCGCGCTCCTTGACGCCAGTGATGCGCGACTTGGCGGAACCGGCAGAGTCCTTGGCCGCCTCGACGGTCTTGCCAACGGCGCTCTTGGTCAGTTTCTCGGCCTTCTCGCCATCCTTGACCAGGCTCTCGAACAGCTTGCTGCCGTCACTGTCGATTTTCGAGTACACGCCTAAACCGGCCAGCCAGATCTTGCGGGAATATTCCTCAACCTTCCCGATCCACGAGCTGCCTTCTTTCTCAGTATTCTTTTTGCCAGCCATCCCGTTCTCCTTAATGTTTACGCGCGACACGTTCGAGCAATGCCGTCAACTCATCGAGCTTAGCAGAGAGTGCCTCAACGTCATGTTTAGACGGAATCCCGATGCGATTCAAGGCACTGGCGACACGGCTGTCGAAAGCCTTCTCGACCTTGTCCAGTTGCCCTTCGACCCGGCCCTTGAGACCACTGACATCGCCCTTCACGTTGTCGATCTGGCTGTTGGCGGCTTCGAGCTTCGCCTCGACAGCTTTTTTACCTTCCTTTTCAACGGATTGGCCGGCCTTGACGAGTTCCTGGAAGTACTCGCTGCCTTCCTTGCCGACCTTGGCGTAGGCGCCCAGACCCGCCAACCAGATCTTGCGGGCGTAGAGTTTCACTTCAGCCAGGGCGGTGGGCTGAACGTCGGTTTTTTTCTTCAGACTGACTTTGGCCATGCTGCACCTCACACGAGAACGGTTGGAGGAACTGCCCGCGCAAGCGGGGACTGGAACACAAAGTAGTGACAAAAATTAGAATGGGCACCCTAACCGATGTGGCCAAGGTTCACTTTTGGGAACCGCACTCACCCGTGGGAGCCGGACTCCCACAAGGTTGACCATCCGTGCCGGGTCGGCTCATGCCGATTCAGGCCAGCGCCTTGTCCAGCGCCTTCTCGATCTCGCTCCTGATGGTGCCGCTCATGGCCGACATCAGCATGCCCAGCTCGACATCCACCCTGATCCGGTCCTCGGCGATCGTCACCTCGCCACTGACGCCGGAGCGCTTGAGACTCACGGTATCCCCCGACCAACGCGGCGCCAGGCCATACTGGTCGGCCAGTTTCTGCACCAGCGCCTCGGCTTTCTCCCGCGCACCTGCCAAGCCGAGATGATGGGCACGCTCGACACTAATCCGGGCCATCGATTGACTCCTGTTCCATGAATGTAGGCCGGGCCGGCCTTGAACCGCGCTGCGTCAATCCGCCCCGGTCGCCCACTATACTTACATTCCGCCTTTGCCAAGACAAAGCCGGCTACCGGGATTAGAATGGCCCGCATTCTCTTCTGGTGACAGCGATATGACTGATCAGCGCAAAGGCAGCGATGCCGAACCCACCACCCACTTCGGCTACAAGAACGTGCCGGAAAGCGAAAAGGCCGGCAAAGTCGCCGAGGTCTTTCACTCGGTGGCCGCCAAGTACGACCTGATGAACGACGTCCTATCCGGTGGCATGCACCGCCTGTGGAAGCGTTTCACCATCGAACTGTCGGGCGTGCGCACCGGTAACCGGGTACTGGACATCGCCGGCGGCACCGGCGACCTGGCGGCGAAGTTCTCACACCTGGTGGGCCCCACCGGCCAGGTGGTGCTGGCCGATATCAATGCCTCCATGCTCAAGGTCGGTCGTGACCGCCTGCTCGATCGCGGCGTGGCCGGCAATATCGAATTCGTCCAGGCCGACGCGGAAAAGCTGCCGTTCCCGGACAATCACTTCGACTGCGTGACCATCGCCTTCGGCCTGCGCAACGTCACCCACAAGGAAGACGCCCTGCGTTCCATGCTGCGGGTGCTCAAGCCCGGCGGCCGCCTGCTGGTGCTGGAGTTCTCCAAGCCGACCAACGCGCTGATGTCCAAGGTCTACGACGCCTATTCGTTCGCCTTCATGCCGCTGGCCGGCAAGCTGATCACCAACGACTCGGAAAGCTATCGCTACTTGGCCGAATCGATCCGCATGCACCCTGACCAGGAAACCCTCAAGTCGATGATGGTGGACGCCGGCTTCGACCGCGTGACCTACCACAACATGACGTCGGGCATCGTTGCCCTGCACCGCGGCATCAAGCCCTGATGCTGCTCAGCGGCCTTCTCGCCGGCGTCGAACACGGCCTCAACCGTGTCCTGCGCATGGACAGCACCGCCCTTGGTCGCCTCGGCCACCTGACGGGCAAGGTCATCGAGGTCGACAGTCCGGCCTTGAAGCTGTTCATCCTGCCCAGCGACGAAGGCCTGCTGCTGGCCGCCCACTGGGCCGCCGAAGCCGACTGCATCCTCCGTGCGCCCACCTCCAGCCTGCTCAACCTGGCTCTGAGCAAGGACAAGAGCGCCGTGCTGCATGGTCCGGAGGTGCACCTGGAAGGTGACAGCGCGGTGCTGCTGGACCTCGCCGGCGTGCTGCAGGACCTGGAACTGGACTGGGAGTACGAGCTGTCGCGCTGGCTCGGCCCAGTCGCCACGCAACTGGTCAGCGGCCACCTGCGCAGCCGCGCCGGCTGGTACCGCCAGGGCTTTGCCAGCCTCAACCAGAACCTGGCCGAGTACCTCAGCGAAGAGTCGCGGACACTCGTCGGCAAACACGAGGCCGAAGCCCGTTTCGCCGAACTCGACCGGCTCAAGCTCGATCTAGAACGACTGGAGGCACGTTTCGAACGCCTCTCCCGATCCCTCAATTCCAGCGATAACGCATGAAGCTGCTTGCCGTCCGCCGCCTGTTGCGCATCCTGCGCGTGGTGATCCGCTACCGTCTCGATGACCTGCTGTTCGACCTGCCCCTGCCCTGGTTCCTCCTGGCACTGCGCTTCGCCCTGCCATGGCGCTGGTTCCCGCGCAAGCCGCTGGAGCTGAGCCGTGGAGCGCGGCTGCGCCTGGCCCTGCAGGACCTGGGACCGATCTTCATCAAGTTCGGGCAGATCCTCTCGACCCGCCGCGACCTGCTGCCCGAGGATATCGCCGACGAACTGATGCTGCTGCAGGACCGCGTGCCGCCATTCGACCCACAGAAAGCCGTGGAACTGATAGAGGCGCAGTTGGGCCGCAAGATCAGCGAAGTCTTCAGCCGCTTCGACATCGAGCCGCTGGCCTCGGCCTCGGTGGCCCAGGTCCATGCCGCGCAGCTCAAGAGCGGCGAGGAAGTCGTGGTGAAAGTCATCCGCCCGGGTCTCAAGCCGGTGATTGCCCAGGACCTGGCCTGGCTGTTCCTGCTCGCCCGCGCGGCCGAACGGCTTTCCGCCGATGCACGCCTGCTGCACCCGGTGGACGTGGTCAGCGACTACGAAAAGACCATCTACGACGAGCTCGACCTGCTGCGCGAAGCGGCCAACGCCAGCCAGCTTCGACGCAACTTCGAAGGCTCGGACATGATGTACGTGCCCCAGGTCTACTGGGACTGGTGCCGACCGAAGGTGCTGGTGATGGAGCGCATCTACGGTATCCAGGTCACCGATCTCGCGACCTTGGCCGACCAGCGCACCGACATGAAGATGCTCGCCGAACGTGGCGTGGAGATCTTCTTCACCCAGGTGTTCCGCGACAGCTTCTTCCACGCCGACATGCACCCTGGCAACATCTTCGTCAGCACCGTCAAGCCATGGAGCCCGCAATACATCGCCATCGACTGCGGCATCGTCGGCAGCCTGACCCCGCAGGACCAGGACTACCTGGCCCGCAACCTGTTCGCCTTCTTCAAGCGTGACTACCGCCGCGTCGCCCAGTTGCACATCGACTCGGGCTGGGTGCCGGCCGACACCCGGCTCAACGAGTTCGAAGCGGCGATTCGCACCGTCTGCGAACCGATCTTCGAGAAGCCACTGAAGGACATTTCCTTCGGTCAGGTGCTGATGCGCCTGTTCCAGACCGCGCGGCGCTTCAACATGGAGGTCCAGCCACAGCTGGTACTGCTGCAGAAGACCCTGCTCAACATCGAAGGTCTGGGCCGCCAGTTATACCCGGAACTGGACCTGTGGAGCACCGCACAGCCCTTCCTCGAGCGCTGGATGCGCGAACGGGTCAGCCCGAAAACCCTGCTGGGCAACCTGCAGAGCCAGGTCGAGCAACTGCCGCACCTGGCCAACATGACCCGCGATCTGCTCGAACGCCTGTCGCAGCCCCACGCCGCCGATCCCGAGCCCCCCCACAAAAAGCGCAAGGACGACTGGCTGTTGCGCCTGTTCGGTTCGCTGCACCTGGGTGGTGGCGCGTTTCTCGCCGCCAACGGGCCGCTGCACGAATTGGGTCACTGGCCGGTGGTGGTCATGCTGGCCATTGGTTTGTATCTGGTCGTGCGCCGATAGCCAGCCGGGCTCGCGGCTGGCAAACTGTTCATTCGCCGAGGCCCAACCACGCGGGTTGCGCCCGGTTGTCGGAGTCGAAAATGAAAGACTGGCTGGACGAGATCAAGTGGGACAGCGACGGCCTGGTGCCGGCCATTGCCCAGGATCACAAGACCGGGCGCGTGCTGATGATGGCCTGGATGAACCGCGAGGCACTGCAACTGACCGCTCGCGAGAACCGCGCCATCTACTGGTCACGTTCGCGTGGCAAACTGTGGCGCAAGGGCGAGGAGTCCGGCCATGTGCAGCATCTGCATGAAATGCGCCTGGATTGCGACGCCGACGTGATCATCCTGATGGTCGAACAGATCGGCGACATCGCCTGCCACACCGGCCGCCAAAGCTGCTTCTACCGCGTCTACGAAAACGACGGCTGGAAGACGGTCGACCCGGTCCTCAAGGATCCGCACAGCATCTACGCAGCAGGACACTGAACATGACTGATACCCTGACCCGTCTGGCCCAGGTACTGGAGGAGCGCAAGGGCGCAGCCCCCGACAGCTCCTATGTCGCCAGCCTGTACCACAAGGGTCTGAACAAGATCCTGGAGAAGGTCGGCGAGGAATCCGTCGAAACCATCATCGCCGCCAAGGACGCCGCCACCAGCGGCGACTGCAGCGATGTGATCTACGAGACCGCCGATCTGTGGTTCCACAGCCTGGTCATGCTCGCCCAGTTGGGCCAGCACCCACAGGCCGTACTGGATGAACTGGACCGCCGCTTCGGCCTGTCCGGACACGCCGAGAAAGCCTCGCGCCCGTCCGCCTGAACAACTTTTCGAGAGGAGAAACACCATGGGCATTTTTGACTGGAAACACTGGATCGTCATCCTGATCGTCGTCGTGCTGGTGTTTGGTACCAAGAAACTGAAGAACCTCGGCACCGACGTCGGTGAGTCGATCAAGGGCTTCCGCAAGGCCATGAACGACGACGAGAAGCCGGCCGAGCCGGTGGTTCCGCCAACCGTACAGCCTGCTCAGCCGCAACCCGGCGCGCAGCAGAACGCGCCACACACCATCGATGTGCAGGCACAGAAGGTAGAAGAGCCCCGTAATCATTCGTGAGCACTGACTAATGTTCGGTATCAGCTTCAGTGAACTGCTGCTCGTCGGCCTGGTGGCACTGCTGGTCCTCGGCCCCGAGCGCCTGCCGGGCGCCGCACGGACGGCAGGCCTGTGGGTCGGCCGGCTGAAGCGCAGCTTCAACGCGATCAAGCAGGAAGTGGAACGGGAAATCGGAGCCGACGAGATCCGTCGGCAACTGCACAACGAGCACATCATGTCCCTGGAGCAGGAGGCCCGCAAGATCCTCTCCCCGGTCCAGGAACCCGTGCCCCAGGCCCAGAACCCGGCCCAGCCGATCGCCGAACCGGCAGTCCAGCCGGCCAGTGGAACGCCACCGCCAAGCGAGCTGCCACCGGCCACCGTGCCTCCGGGCGATGCGGTACCGGTGCTCGGTGCCGTCGAACCGGCCCCGCACGTTCCGAACGAAACCGTCACTCACGCGCCGACGCCAAGTGCGCCAGCGTCTCATGACCCTACTGTGCCGCCGCGAGCCCCATGAGCGATTTTCCGGAAAACGACCAGCAGATGCCGCTGGTCTCGCACCTTACCGAGTTGCGCACCCGCCTGCTGCGCTGTGTCGCGGCAACCTTCCTGATCTTTGCCGGGCTGTTCGCCTTCACCCAGCAGATCTACACCTTCGTCTCCACGCCGTTGCGCCAGTACCTGCCGACCGGCGCGACGATGATCGCCACCGACGTCTCCTCGCCGTTCCTGACGCCGCTCAAGTTGACCATGATGGTCTCGCTGTTCCTGGCGATCCCGGTGATCCTGCACCAGATCTGGGGCTTCATCGCGCCGGGCCTGTACAAGCATGAAAAACGCATCGCCGTGCCACTGCTGATATCGAGCATCGTGCTGTTCTATACCGGCATGGCTTTCGCCTACTACCTGGTGTTCCCGCTGATCTTCAAGTTCTTCGCCGCCGCGACCCCGGCCGGCGTCGAGATGATGACCGATATCACCAGCTACCTCGACTTCGTCATGACCTTGTTCTTCGCCTTCGGCGTGGCGTTCGAGATCCCGGTGGCCGTGGTGCTGCTGGTATGGATCGGCGTGGTCGACGTCAAGTACCTGAAGAAGATCCGCCCGTACGTGATCATCGGCTGCTTCGTGGTCGGCATGATCCTGACCCCACCGGACGTGTTCTCCCAGACGCTGCTGGCTGTGCCGATGTGGCTGCTGTTCGAGATCGGCGTGCTGTTCGGCGGCCTGGTCCGCAAGCGTGGCGAGGAGGCGGAAGAAGAAACCGCCGACAACGGCCCGCAGCCGCCAGCGCCGCTCGCGTGAACCTGCTGCTTCTGGAAGAGGCCGACTTCATTGCGGCCGACCGGGTGGTACTGCGCGACCGCCGCCTGACCCATATGCAGGAAGTCCATCGTGTCGCGGTGGGCGACAGCCTGCGGGTCGGCCGGCTCGGCGGACTGATGGGCAATGCCCGGGTCCTGCACCTGGAGGCCGGTGAAGCCCAGTTGCAGGTCAGTCTCGACCAGCCGCCACCGGCCAAGCTGCCGCTGACCCTGGTGCTGGCTCTGCCCCGTCCGAAAATGCTCCGCCGGGTATTCCAGACCGTCGCCACCATGGGCGTGCCCAGGTTGGTGCTGGTCAATAGCTACCGGGTGGAAAAGAGTTTCTGGCAGACGCCTTTCCTCGAACCCGAGGCGGTTCGTGAGCAACTGGTGCTGGGCCTGGAACAGGCCCGCGACACCGTGCTGCCGGAAGTCATCATCGAGAAGCGCTTCAAGCCGTTCGTCGAGGATCGCCTGCCGGCCATCAGCGCAGGCACCCTGGGCCTGGTCGGCCATCCGGGCGCCTACCCGCCCTGCCCACGGGCGGTGGAGGAACCGGTGACCCTGGCCATCGGCCCGGAGGGCGGCTGGATCCCCTACGAGATCGACCTGCTGGGCAAGGCCGGCCTGCAACCGGTGCAGCTCGGCGAACGCATCCTGCGCGTGGAAACCGCCGTCACCGCTCTGCTCGCCCGCCTGTTCTGAACGAATCGCCCAGGCCTGCGCCAGCAGACCCGTGAAAGCCGATATCCCACACAGAAGATCAGTTCCCACGGATTCCGTGGGGCGCACTGAATGATCGCGACGCTACAGAATCGCTCTACGCCGCCGATACAACGGCAATATTGGAAATCCGTCCGCCATCAGGCGTACGAGCGCCGTCAGGAGTCCGCCCCATGTACCGTTGGCTAACCCAGAGTCTGGGCAATGTGAGCATCAACCAGAAACTCGGTATCGGCTTCGGCCTGGTACTGCTCTTGACCATGCTCATCACCTTCACCGGCTGGAGCGGCCTGGGTTCGGTGATCAACCGTGGCGACAAGTTGGGCTATATCTCCAACCTGAACATGCTGACCAAGGACCTGCGTATCGCCCGCCTGGACTACGAGATGCGCAAGGGCGAGCAGGGCCCGAGCACCGTCAATGGCCTGCTGGAAAAGCTGGAGAGCGGCCTGCAGACGGCCCGCCAGCAATTGCAGACTCCGGAAAGCATCTCGCTGATCGACCAGCAACTGGCCTCCATTACCCAATACAAACGCGCATTCGCCGACATGAACCAGGCGACGCAGAACCGCGAGGCCGCCCGTAGCAAACTCGGCGCCAGTGCCGACAATGCCGTCGCCAAGGTTTCGGAAGTGGAAAAATCGATGCTGCAGGGCGACAGCGTCATCCAGTTCAACAGTGTGATAGAACTCAGCAAACTGATCCAGCAGGCCCGTTTCCAGGTCCGGGGCTACACCTACAGCGGTCGTAGCGATGCCGAGCAGCCGGCCCTGGATGCCATCGACAACGCCCTGAAAAATCTCGAAAGCCTGCCGGCCAAACTACCCAGTGAGCACCTGGCCAACCTGCAGCAGGCCAGCGACTCCCTCAAGGCCTACCGGGCTGCCGTCAGCGCTTTTCGCGACTCGCAGATCGCCAGTGCCCAGTCACTGAAGAACATGCAGGAACAGGGCAATCAACTGCTCGAACTGAGCAACAAGCTGACCGAACTGCAGACCGCCAAACGTGACAGCGACGTGACCCAGGCCAAGAGCCTGCTCGGCATCTCCGCCGCCCTGGCCTTACTGTTCGGCATCATCGCAGCCTGGGCCATCACCCGGCAGATCGTCACCCCGCTGCAGCAGACCCTCAAGGTGGTCGAGCGCGTGGCCTCCGGCGACCTCAGTGAAGACCTGCAAGTCAGCCGCCGCGACGAACTCGGCCAACTACAGAAGGCCATGCAGGGCATGACCCTCAACCTGCGCAAGCTGATTGGCGGTATCGGCGACGGGGTCACCCAGATCGCCAGTGCCGCCGAGCAACTGTCGGCCGTGACCGAACAGACCAGCGCCGGCGTCAACAGCCAGAAGGCCGAGACCGACCAGGTCGCCACCGCCATGCACGAGATGACCGCCACCGTCCAAGAGGTGGCACGTAACGCCGAAGAGGCTTCTGAGGCCGCGGTCGCCGCCGACCAGCAGGCCCGCGAAGGCGACAAGGTGGTCGGCGAAGCCATTGCCCAGATCGAACGCCTGGCCGCCGAAGTCAGCCACTCCACCGAAGCCATGAGCCACCTCAAGGCCGAAAGCGACAAGATCGGCAGCGTGCTCGATGTGATCAAGTCGGTGGCCCAGCAAACCAACCTGCTGGCCCTCAACGCCGCCATCGAGGCGGCCCGCGCCGGCGAGGCCGGGCGTGGCTTCGCCGTGGTCGCCGATGAAGTGCGTAGTCTGGCCCAACGGACCCAGAAATCCACCGAGGAGATCGAGGAACTGATCGTTGGCCTGCAGGGTGGCACGGAGCAGGTGGCGACCATCATGGACAACAGCCGCAACCTGACCGACAGCAGCGTCGAACTGACCCGCCGTGCCGGTGGCGCGCTGGAGAGCATCACCCGTACCGTGTCGGCGATCCAGACCATGAACCAGCAGATCGCCGCCGCCGCCGAGCAACAGAGCGCCGTGGCCGAGGAGATCAACCGCAGCGTGCTGAACGTGCGCGATGTGTCCGAACAGACCGCCTCGGCTAGCGAAGAAACCGCCGCCTCCAGCGTCGAACTGGCGCGTCTGGGCAATCACCTGCAGGTACTGGTCAGCCGCTTCCGTGTCTGACCGACCCACGTTCAGTCGAGGTCAGCCAGCCAGGCCGTGTCCTTGAACCACTTGTCATGGATGCGATCGTAGGTGCCGTCCTCGGCGATCTGGTTCAGGAAGTGGTTGATCCAGTTCAGGCTGTCGTGGTCGCCCTTCTTCAGACCAAACGCCAGGCGTTCGTAGGTGAAGGGCTGGTCCAGGCATAGGAGCTTGCCTGCGCCCAGCCTGTTCACTGCCACCAGGTTGTACGGTGCATCGTGGATGAAGGCATCGGCCTTGCCGTCCAGCACATCGCGCACGCCCTCCTCCTCGGTGGCATAGCTGACCAGTTGGGCATTACCGATCAGCTTCTTCGCGACGGTCTCACCGGTGGTGCCAGCCTTGACCCGGATGCGGTAGGCGGCATCGTTCAGGTCCTCGAAACTCTCGATCTTGCCGCCCAGGGCCTGCGGGATCAGCATGGTCTGCCCGACCACGATGAACGGATCGCTGAAATTCAGCCGCAGATTGCGCTCCGGGGTCAGGGTCATGCCGCTGGCGATCAGGTCGGTCTTGCCTGCCAGCAGGTCGGGGATCAGTTGCGGGTAGCTGCTGGGCAACACTTCCAGGCGCACACCAAGGGCGTTGCTCATTTCATGCAGCAGATCGATCTCGAAACCCACCACCCGTCCCTGCCGGTCGGTCATCTGGAACGGCATGTAGGTCGGGTTGGTGCCCACCTTGAGGCTGCCCCGCCTGACCGCTTCGTCGATGGCGCCCGCCTGGAGTCCGCAGGCCTGCAGGAATACGCCAACGCCCAGCAGTATCGCCAGGTACCTTCTCGTCATGAAAACTCCTTGATCCATTTCCCGATGGGTCGCCCCGTCCGGGCCACGCGGAACGGGCGCAAGCCGGCGGGCACGATTTCGGGGCGCGATCCTAACGCACCCGAACAGGCCGTCGAGCGGATGTTTTGTTACCAAATGACAATAGGGTACAGGCGGGAGAGAAACGTCTTGCAAGAGGTCGCATCCCCCTGGAGCGCGCTCCAGGGGGACGGAATCAGGCGGGTTGACCGACCGCCACAGCAGGTTGCAGCGGCAGCAGCGGCGCATGCGGATCGGCCTTGACCGACGCACGCCAGGCATTGAGCCACTCGCCATGGGCTTCGTTCCAGACCTGTGCATGCAGGCGCCCCAGGGCTACCGGGTCGCTGAGCAATTGCAGGCGGGCGTTGTTGTCGAGGCCCGCCGGGCCGACTTTCAACGCATGCCGGACACGTTCGTTGCGCAGCCACTCGATCGGCTCGGCCTGCCGATGACGGGAAGTCGCCAGGGCACAGGCCAGAGCGTTCTGCCGCGGGTCGACCACCGCCCGGACGAAGCCGTCGTTCAGCGCGTGCCAACGATTCTCGTGGGTGTATTCGTCGGTCGCCAGCAGCGCCTGGGGCGGGTTGTATTCCTCGGGGATGAGGAACAACTGCTCATCCTTGGAACGCAGGCCCAGGTTGACCCGGCTGGAGATCACCGAAACCGGGATCGACAGCATCAGCGAACCGACGATCGGCACCAGCCACCACAGGAAGCTCGGGTTCAGCCAGATCACCAGCAGGGCCCAGAGGGCACCGAGCAGGGTCTGCGGACCATGACGGCGTACCGCCTCGCTCCAGGGCGTGGAGTCGTCGTCACGCTGCGGCGAATTCCAGGTCGCGGCCCAGCCGAGGAACGCGGCCAGGACGAAGCGGGTGTGGAAAATCATCCGCACCGGTGCCAGCAGCATGGAGAACAACATCTCCAGCAGCATCGACACGGTCACCTTGAACTTGCCGCCGAACTCTTTCGCGCCCTTGGCCCAGATCAGGATGACGCTCAGCAGCTTGGGCAGGAACAGCAACACGATGGTGGTGGAGAACAGCGCCACCGCCTTGTCCGGGTGCCATTGCGGCCACAGCGGATAGAGCTGGCGCGGCTCCAGGAAGTACTGCGGCTCCATCAGCGTGTTGACCGCCAGCAGCGCCGTCGACAGCACCAGGAAGAAGAACCACAACGGTGCCGACAGGTAGGACATCACGCCGGTGAGGAACACCGCGCGGTGCACCGGGTGCATGCCCTTGACCAGGAACAGGCGGAAGTTCATCAGGTTGCCGTGACACCAACGGCGGTCACGCTTGAGCTCGTCCAGCAGGTTCGGCGGCAGTTCCTCGTAGCTGCCCGGCAGGTCGTAGGCGATCCACACGCCCCAGCCGGCACGGCGCATCAACGCGGCTTCGACGAAGTCGTGGGACAGGATCGCACCGGCGAACGCGCCCTTGCCGGGCAACGGCGCCAGGGCACAGTGCTCGATGAACGGCTTCATGCGGATGATCGCGTTGTGGCCCCAGTAGTGGGACTCGCCCAGCTGCCAGAAGTGCAGGCCGGCGGTGAACAGCGGACCATAGACGCGGGTCGCGAACTGCTGCATGCGTGCATACAGGGTGTCCATGCCCGACGCCCGTGGCGCGGTCTGGATGATCCCGGCGTCCGGCGTGGCTTCCATCAGGCGCACCAGGCTGGTCAGGCATTCGCCGCTCATGACGCTGTCGGCGTCGAGCACCACCATGTACTTGTAGTCACCACCCCAGCGACGGCAGAAGTCGTCGAGGTTGCCGCTCTTGCGCTTCACCCGCCGACGGCGACGGCGGTAGAAGATCTTGCCGAAGCCCGAGGCCTCGCGGCAGACATCCAGCCAGGCCTGCTGCTCGGCCACGCAGATATCGGTGTCGTTGCTGTCGCTGAGGACGAAGAAATCGAAGCGATCCAGATCCCCGGTAGCCGCGACCGACTCGAAGGTCGCCCGCAGACCGGCGAACACCCGCGCGACGTCCTCGTTGCAGATCGGCATGACGATCGCGGTACGGGCATCCGCCGGGATCGGCTCGCTGCCGGCGCTGGCACCGGAGATACGGTACTTGTCATGCCCGGTGAGCAGTTCGAGGAACCCCATGAGGGCGGTCCAGAAACCGGCCGAGACCCAGCAGAACAGTATCCCGAACATCACCAGGATGGTGGTCTGCAGGACATAGGGCAGTACCTGCCGGGCAGTCTGCAGGATCGGCTGGTGCAGGACCTCGTTGAGGTCGACCAGCGACCAACCCTGGTAAGGCATGATGCCTTTCATGTACCAGCCGGCGACGATGGTCTGCCCGAGCATCAGAATCAGCAGGATATAGCGTCGGATCGAGCCTACAGTCCGCCAGCGGGCATGAGGCAGCTCGCGCCGGTCGTCCTTGGGCGCCGGCGGATTGCTGCGCCCGGTCAGGCGCCGCCAGGCACGAACCAGGATATTGGTCCGCCAGGGCTCGGGAACGACGCGGGTGCGCCGGATCGGCGGGGTGGCCTTGAGGCACACCCGGCCGCTGGCGTCGACCGAGAGCATCTCGGCGTCTTCCAGGTCGGCGGCGCTGTCGAGGGTCAGGCGACGCCCCACCGAGGCTTGCGCAGCCTCGGCGGAGTCGGTGGACGGTTGCGCACCGAGACGTTCGTGCAACTCGGCGAACGACTTGCAGTTCGCCAACTCGGCGCGCTGCTCGGTACTAAGCGGCAGGTGCGCCAGGTACTCGGAGAGAGCCTCTGGCTGGGCGATAGAATTACTCATCGGCAGGCAACTGGTAGCTCCAGGTCTCGGTCAGTACTTGTTCGGTCCTGGCCGGTTCCGGGGTGGTTGTGGCAGCCTCGGCAGCCGGCGCGGGGGCGTCGTGCTCTTTCTTGTCCTTGGCCTTGTCTTTCTCCTGGGCCTTGGCCGCGTCTTTATCCTGAGACTTGGCGGCGTCCTTCTCCTGAGCCTTGGCCGCGTCCCTCTCATGCTTCTCCTGGGACTTGGCGGCAACCTTGTCGGCCTTGACCACCTGAGAGGAAGCCTTCACCGGCTCGGCGACAGCGATCTCCTTGACCAGCGCGGCGCGCAGTTCGGTGGACTTGCCCGGGTCCTTGATCTTCAGGCGCAGGGTCAGGCGCCAGCCCTGGGTTTCCGGGTTGTAGCGCAGGCTGTTCTCGACCAGTTCGGCGTTGTCGCCGACGCTGACCTGGCTGCGCACCGGCGCATCTTCAGGCAGGGCCTTGAGGGACGGGCCCTCGAAGTCGATCAGGTAGGCCACGCTGCCATCCGGCTGGCGGATCAGGTTCGACTGCTTGACGTCGCCGGTGGACTTCAGGGTCTGCTTGACCCAGGCGCTGTCCGGCGAATGCAGGGCGGCTTCGTCCTGGGTCCAGTGCAGGCGGTAGGCGAAGTTCATCGCTTCACCCGGCTGGGCGAGCTTTTCCGGGTTCCAGAAAGCCACGATGTTGTCGTTGGTTTCGTCGGCGGTCGGGATCTCCACCAGGTCGACGGTGCCCTTGCCCCAGTCGCCCTTCGGCTCGATCCAGGCGCTTGGACGCTTGTCGTAACGGTCGTCGAGGTCCTCGTAGTGGCTGAAGTCGCGACCGCGCTGCAGCAGGCCGAAACCACGCGGGTTCTCCACGGAGAAGTTGCTCACCGCCAGGTGTTTCGGATTGTTCAGCGGACGCCATAGCCACTCGCCGTTGCCGGCGTGGATCGACAGGCCCGCGGAGTCATGCAGCTCACGACGATAGTTGAGGACTTTCGACGGCTGGTTGGCACCGAACAGGAACATGCTGGTCAGCGGGGCCACGCCCAGCTTGCCGACCTTGTCACGCAGGAACATCTGCGCCTTGACGTCGACGATGGTGTCGGCGCCCGGGCGCAGGGTCAGGCGGTAGGCACCGGTGGCCCGTGGCGAGTCAAGCAAGGCGAAGATCACCAGGTGCTTGTCGGTCGGCTTGGGCTGCTGGATCCAGAACTCGGTGAAGCGCGGGAATTCCTCGCCGGACGGCAGGGCGGTGTCGATCGCCATGCCACGGGCGGACAAGCCATAGGTCTGGCCCTTGCCCACGACGCGGAAGTAACTCGCGCCGAGCATGGTCATGATCTCGTCCTGCTTGTCGGCCTTGTTGATCGGATAAAGCACACGAAAGCCGGCATATCCCAGCTGTTCGGTGGTTTTCGGATCGAACTTCAGGTCGCCGAAGTCGAAACGGCTCGGATCGTACTTGATTTCCGTGACGTCGTTGGCGGTGATTTCGTTGATTTTCACCGGCGTGTCGAAGTGCATGCCCTGGTGATAGAACGACAGCTTGAACGGCGTCTTCTGGTCAGCCCATTCGGCCTTGTCGGTCAGGAAGCGGATTTTCTGGTAGTCCGCGAACTTCATCTCACGGAATTCGTTCGGCAGATTACTGCGCGGAGCCTCGTACTTCTGCCCGGCCAGGGTCTTCGCCTTGGCCGCCACATCGTCCAGATTGAATGCAAAGATTTGCCCGGCACTGAGCAGGCAAAGCAGTGCGGAGCCCGTCACCAGTGCTTTTCTCAACCCTTTGGCAGTCAATTTTGGTGCATTACAGGGACTAACAATCACGAGCAACCCTCGCCGAAAACAGATCAAAAAACCAACGGCTAGCTATCTATGCGCCAGGTTGGCGAGCATTGTTCCGACTCCCCCCGGGCGAAATGATTCCCCAAACGGTATCGGACAAGTCTCTACCTAATTCAAAATGGACCAACGAACGCTGATCCCCGTAGCGCGCGATTATCTAGTAGGCGGCGTTACAACGCATCAGGCGAAACAAAGTATTTATCGACAAAACGCCCTGTTTTCAGCCCGATACACGGTTTTTTTCAATTTCAGGTCTGTAACAGGAAGGTTACCGGGCCATCATTGACCAGATGAACCTTCATGTCCGCCCCGAAACGTCCCGTCGCCACCTGACCATGCAACCGCTGCGCCTGTGCCACCACGTAGTCGAAAAGCTCTTCGGCCAGCGCCGGAGGCGCCGCCGTGGAGAAGCTCGGGCGCAGCCCGCTACGGGTATCGGCAGCCAGGGTGAACTGCGACACCAGCAGCAAACCGCCGCCGGTGTCCGCCAGGGGCAGGTTCATCTTGCCCTGGGGTCGCTGAACACCCGATAGTTAAGCAGCTTATGCAGAAGTTTGTCGGCGCTGGCCCGGGTATCCCCGGGCTCGACCGCCAGCAGCACCAGCAAACCCTGGTCGATGGCTCCGACCACCTGCCCCGCCACTTCGACCCGCGCGCCACTGACGCGCTGCAACAGGCCCCTCATGCTTCTTCGGGCGGCAGGTCGAGCAGGCGTCGCGCCATCTGGTTCGCGGCGCGCACCAGCGCATCGGTGATGCCCGGCTCCGAGGCGGCATGACCGGCATCGCGAATCACCTGCAGTTCACTGTTGGGCCAGGCCTGGTGCAGCGCCCAGGCGTTGTCCAGCGGGCAGATGGCATCGTAGCGGCCATGCACGATCACACCGGGCAGATGGGCGATCCGGTCCATGTCGCGAATCAGTTGATCGGGCTCCAGGAACGAATTGTGGGTGAAGTAATGGCATTCGATCCGGGCAATGGACAGGGCCCGCTGCGGCTCGGAGAAGCGATCGACCATCAGCGGGTTCGGCCGCAGGGTCGCGGTACGCCCTTCCCACAGCGACCAGGCCTTGGCCGCGTGCATCTGGGCGATCTGGTCGTTACCGGTCAGGCGCTTGTGGAAGGCACCGAGCAAGTCCTCGCGCTCCTCCGCCGGGATCGGCGCCACGTAATCCTGCCAGTAGTCGGGGAACAGGCGGCTGGCGCCGCTCTGGTAGAGCCATTCGACATCCTGGGGGCGGGCCAGGAAGATCCCGCGCAGAATCAGCCCATGAACCCGCTCGGGGTGGGTTTGCGCATAGGCCAGCGCCAGGGTCGAACCCCAGGAACCGCCGAACAGCACCCATTTGTCGATACCCAGGTGCTCGCGAATCCGCTCCAGGTCGGCCACCAGGTCCCAGGTGGTGTTGTTTTCCAGGCTGGCGTGGGGCGTCGATCGACCACAGCCACGCTGATCGAAGGTCACGATCCGGTAGAGGGTGGGATCGAAGTAGCAGCGGCTCTGGGCATCACAGCCGGCCCCCGGGCCGCCGTGAATGAAAACCACTGGCAAGCCCTCGGGCGAGCCGCTTTCGTCGACGTACAGCACATGCGGCTCATCCACGGCCAGATCGTGCCGGGCGTAGGGTTTGATCTGCGGGTACAAAGTCTGCATCACGCGCTCCGTAAGGGTCGGGGTCATCCTTGCTGGCCTGTGTGGCCATTAGGTGGACATCTTTGATTCTGCCGTCCGGCATCATAAACCCGAATCACGCAAACGGCATGTCCTTGTCAAATGCGCGGTTGTTTGCTGGCAACTAGCCGTTTGGTCAGTGTTCAAGTCGGCTCGATGAGCGATTCAATAAGGAGCGTCAAACCGAGCGGCAGGAGCCGCTTTCCGTGGCTGCCCATAGCCAGCAAAGACAGGGAGTTCCCCCATGAACCAGCACCGTTTGCCCGATCTGCTCGCCTATCCGGAAAAAGCCGTTATCGTCGCCGACAGCGAAATGTTTGTCCGGGGCCTACGTGAACTGGGCCTGGAAGCCAGTCTCCTGAGCAGCCTGGAACGGCTGCCGGCCCAGAGCCTGGCATTTTCCTTCTCCCCCCAGGGCGCCCGGCAACTCTATCAGCGAGCGGCGCGCACCGCGCACAAGCAGACCCTGCTGTGCCCGCTGCATGCCTTCGATACCGGCCTGGAAAACGCACTCTATAGCCTGATGCTGTTGCTGCGCTGCGACTTCGTCGATTGTCTCAGGCGTCAGCAACACTACCTGGCGCTGCTCAGCGGCCTGCACCGCCTGCACCTGACCAGCGCCAACAGCCGGGCCGAGGTCTGGCTCGATGGCAACTGCGCCCCCTACGCCCTGACACGCAACGAGATCGGCGACAGCTTCGTGCTCTCGGTCACCGAACTGTTCGAAGTGCATTACGCCCACATGCGGCCCGACTGCCCGGATATTTTCCAGGTCAGCGGCATCCTGCATGTCAGTGGTCTGCTGCTGTCGCGAAGCAGCCGGGCTCGACCGTTACCCGACACGCTGGTGGACGACATGCGGCGGTTGGCCGAGCGGGTCGCCCACCAGGATGCCTGGTTGCGCATCGAACACAACCAGGTGCTCTCATTCAAGGTCGCAGGGGAGGAATATCTCGAGTTGCTGGGCCAGGCCGCCGGGCACCGCGGGCTGTATCTGAGCGAGTTCGCCATCGGTGTGAACGACGCCATCGGGCCAAACATCAGCTACCTGCGCAACTCACCGATAAACGAAGGCATCCGGGGCGTGCATGTCGCACTGGGCGATGGGCTCAACGGGTACCACATCGACTTTCTCAGCCCCGGCATCGAAGTGCTCCCCGGCTAGGCCTCCCCGCGCAAACAACACGGTCATGAGCAAGGCTGGGCGCCCACTCCCCGACTGGCACCTCCATTTCAGCGCCCGTAGCGCTCGCGTCCCCAGGCCAGCAAGCCCTCCAGCAGCTCCCTGAGCACCACCTGGGTCGGCTCGGCCAGATCGCTGCGGTAGTTGAACGGTTCGAACTCCTCCATGTAGTTGCGCTGGCCCAGTTCCAGTTGCACGGCATGGATATGCTCGGCCGGGTTGCCGTAGTGGCGCGTGATGTGCCCGCCCTTGAAGCGCCCGTTCAGCACGTGGCTGTAGGCCGGGTGTCCGGCGCAGATGCCCTCCAGCCGCGCTGCCAGTTGCGCATCGCAACTGGCGCCATTGAAGGTGCCGAGGTTGAAGTCTGGCAACTGGCCTTCGAACAGGTGCGGGATCACCGAACGGATCGAGTGCGCGTCGAACAGCAGCGCATAGCCGAACTCGGCCTTGAGCCGCGCCAGTTCCTCCTGCAGGGTCCGGTGGTACGGCGTCCAGACCTGCTTCAGATAACCCGCCCGCTCCTGCGCGGATGGCGCGCGACCGTCCTGGAACAGCGGCACGCCATCGAACAGCGTCGCCGGGAAGAGCCCGGTAGTGGCACCGACATAGAGCGGCTTGTCATCCGACGGACGATTGAGGTCGATGACGAAACGCGAGTACTCGGCCGCCAGGGTGCTGGCGCCCAGTTCCTCGGCGAAGTCATAGAGCCTGGGAATATGCCAATCGGTGTCCGGCAGGCCAAGGGCTTCGGGAACCAGCCCGTCACGGACCGCCGGTGTCAGTTTCAGCCCGGCGTGGGGCATGCTGATCAGCAGCGGCACGCGGCCTTTCTTGAAGTTCAGGACGTTATCCACCACCACTCTCCTAAATCAGTACTTCGATGCCGTGGCGTACCACGCGTTTGTCCAGGTCGCCGCCCAGCCAGTAGGCCAGGTCCGCCGGCCGATCGATCTGCCAGGCGACGAAGTCGGCCACCTTGCCGACCTCCAGGGATCCATGGGTGTCGCCCATGCCCAGCGCGGTGGCAGCGTGCAGGGTGACTCCGGCCAGGGCCTCTTCCGGGGTCATGCGGAACAGCGTGCAGGCCATGTTCAGCATCAGGCGCAGGGACAGGCCCGGCGAAGTCCCGGGGTTGAGGTCGGTGGCGATGGCGATCTTCACCCCGTGCCGGCGCAGGGCATCCATCGGCGGCAGCTGGGTTTCACGCAGGAAATAGAAGGCACCGGGCAACAACACCGCCACCGTGCCCGCCGCCGCCATGGCGATGGCGTCTTCCTCGGTCATGAACTCCAGGTGATCGGCCGACAGCGCCTGGTAGCGTGCCGCCAGGCTCGAACCGTGCAGCGAGGACAACTGCTCGGCATGCAGTTTCACCGGCAGGCCCAGGCGCTGCGCGACCCTGAACAGCCGCTCGACCTGCTCCGGGGAAAAAGCCAGGTATTCACAGAACGCATCGACCGCATCCACCAGACCCTCGGCCGCCAGGGCCGGGAGCATCTCGTTGCAGATGTGTTCGATGTAGTCATCGGCACGGTCCTTGTATTCGGGTGGCAACGCATGAGCCGCCAGGCAGGTGGCGCGTACGCTGACCGGCAGTTCCTCACCAAGGCGACGGGCCACCCTGAGCATCTTGCGTTCGTTTTCCAGGTCCAGGCCGTAGCCGGACTTGATCTCGACGCTGGTCACGCCATCGCGCAACAGGCAGCTCAGGCGCTGCCGGGCGCTGGCGAACAGTTGCTCCTCGCTGGCCGCGCGGGTCGCCCGCACGGTGCTGGCGATACCGCCGCCGGCAGCGGCGATCTCGGCATAGCTGACACCCTGCAGGCGCTGTTCGAACTCGCCACTGCGGTTGCCGCCGAACACCGTGTGGGTGTGGCAGTCGACCAGCCCCGGCGTTACCCAGGCCCCGCCCAGGTCATGGACCTGTGGATAATCCGCGGCCGGCAGTTCGGCGCGCGGGCCGATCCAGTCGATCTTCGACGCCACGGTCACGATGGCGGCATCCTCGATGATCGAATAGGTGCCTTGCGCCATGCTTGCAACGTGACAGTTCTGCCAGAGCGTTTTCATCCGGGACCTCCGTGGGCTATCGGTGAGACAGGGAAGGATCTTGTGCGACTCGTGCCGCCTGGGCGGCCGCCGGCTTGACCCAGACCAGGTACGCCAGCACCAGCAGGCCGATCCACACCGCACCGACGATCAGCGCCGGCCGGCTGTCCGGGAACCAGCCCAGCACGCCGAAGATGAAGACCATGAAGGTGATGGCGGCGATCGGCGCATACGGCCAGAACGGCACGGGGAACTTGAGCTGGGCCGCCTCTTCGCGGCTCATCGAGCGGCGCATGGCGACCTGGGTGATCAGGATCATGATCCACACCCAGACGGTGGCGAAGGTGGCGATCGAGGCGATCAGCAGGAACACGTTTTCCGGGATCAGGTAGTTCAGCAGCACGCCGAGGAGCAAAGCCGCCCCCATCACCACCACGGTCATCCACGGCACGCCGGCGCGGGACAGCGTGGCAAAGGCCTTGGGCGCCTGGCCTTGCTGGGCCAGGCCGTACATCATGCGGCCGGCGCCGAAGATATCGCTGTTGATCGCCGACACCGCCGCCGAGATCACCACGATATTGAGAATGGTCGCCGCCGAGCCGATCCCCAGGTTCTGGAAGATCTGCACGAACGGGCTGCCCTGGCTGCCGATCTGCGGCCAGGGGTAGATGCACATCAGCACCAGCAGGGTCAGCACATAGAACAGCAGGATGCGTACCGGCACCGCGTTGATCGCCTTGGGAATGACCCGCTGCGGGTCACGCGCCTCGCCTGCGGTGACGCCGATGATCTCGATGCCGCCGAAGGCGAACATCACCACGGCAAAGGAGGCGATGATGCCGGCCACGCCATTGGGCATGAAGCCGCCATGGGTCCAGAGGTTGCCGAAACCGACCTCGGCAGACGGCGTGGCGGTACTGATGCCGAAGAACATGATGCCGAAGCCGCCGAGGATCATCGCGACGATCGCGCCGACCTTGAGCAGCGACAGCCAGAATTCCATCTCGCCGAAGACCTTCACCGCGCACAGGTTCAGCGCGCCGATGAAGAACACGATGCCCAGGACCCAGATCCAGCGATCGACCTCCGGGAACCAGAAGCCCATGTAGATGCCGAACGCGGTGACGTCGGCCAGACCGACGATGACCATCTCGAAGGCATAGGTCCAGCCGAGGATGAAGCCCGACATCGGGCCGACGTAAGTACTGGCGTACTGGCCGAAGGAACCGGACACCGGGTTGTGCACCGCCATCTCGCCGAGGGCGCGCATCACCATGAACACGGCGGCGCCACCGATCAGGTAGGCCAGCAGCACGGCCGGGCCGGCCATCTGGATCGCCGAGGCGGAGCCGTAGAACAGGCCCGTGCCGATGGCGGAGCCCAGGGCCATGAAGCGAATGTGTCGGGCGGAAAGCCCGCGTTTCAAACCTTTTACTGGCTGTTGCATTACTCGTCCTTAATTATTCTTATCGGTACAGGTCGACAAGAATCAGACTTGGGGCGAAGGTCTTGCGGCCACCCGGCCGCAAAAAGGGGTCGCAGAGTACCCAACCCGACCCGCTCAGGCAAAAAGCATCTGCCCGGTGGCTATCCTGGCACATGCCTGTGTGGCGAGTGGGCTTGCCCACGCTCGGCTGCGCAGCAGCCGTAAATCAGCACTCGCGTTACCACCTGGGTAACGCGGCGCCTGACTTCAGGGCCGCTTCGCGCCCCAGCGCGGGCGAGCCCGCTCGCCACAGAAGGTCTTGCCGCCGAATAAATCAGTCTGTTCCTGTGTAACGCTTACAGGCTCGGCAGCAACTTCGCCGGAACCAGCGCGGTCAGGCAGCGCGACGCCAACAGCTCGGTGGCGGCCTCGATGTCCGGCGCGAAGAAACGGTCCTTGTCGTAGTAGGCGACCTTTTCGCGCAAGGTCGCGCGAGCGCTTTCCAGGGTCGGCGAGGTCTTCAGGCCATTGCGCAGGTCCAGGCCCTGGCAGGCGGCCAGCCACTCGACGGCGAGAATCCCACGGGTGTTCTCGGCCATTTCCCACAGACGCTTGCCGGCAGCCGGCGCCATCGACACGTGGTCCTCCTGGTTCGCCGAAGTCGGCAGGCTGTCGACGCTGTGCGGATGCGCCAGGGCCTTGTTGTCGCTGGCCAGCGCCGCCGCCGTCACCTGGGCGATCATGAAACCGGAGTTGACGCCACCGTTGGCCACCAGGAACGGCGGCAGTTGCGACATGTGCTTGTCCATCATCAGCGAGATGCGCCGCTCGCTCAGCGAACCGATCTCGGCAATCGCCAGGGCCATGTTGTCGGCGGCCATGGCCACCGGCTCGGCGTGGAAGTTGCCACCGGAGATCACATCACCCTGGGCGGCGAACACCAGCGGGTTGTCGGACACGGCGTTGGCCTCGACCACCAGCACTTCGGCCGCCTGGCGGAATTGGGTCAGGCAGGCGCCCATGACCTGCGGCTGGCAGCGCAGGGAGTAAGGGTCCTGGACCTTCTCGCAGTTCTGGTGCGAATCGGACACCTCGCTACGCTCACCGAGCAGGTGACGATAGCTCGCGGCGGCGTCGATCTGGCCGCGTTGGCCACGGGCTTCGTGGATACGCGCGTCGAACGGCGAACGCGAACCCAGCACCGCCTCGACGGTCAGGCCACCGGCGACCAGCGCCCCGGCGAACAGGTCCTCGCCCTCGAACAGGCCACGCAGGGCGAACGCGGTGGACACCTGGGTGCCGTTGAGCAACGCCAGGCCTTCCTTCGCCGCCAGGGTCAGCGGTTGCAGGCCGGCCTGCTTCAGCGCGGCCGGGGCGTCCAGCCACTGGCCCTGGTAGCGGGCCTTGCCTTCGCCGAGCAGCACCAGCGACATGTGCGCCAGTGGCGCCAGGTCACCGGAAGCGCCAACGGAGCCCTTGAGCGGAATGTGCGGGTAGACCTCGGCATTGACCAGGGCGATCAGCGCGTCGATCACCTGCCGGCGGATGCCGGAGAAACCGCGGCTCAGGCTGTTGACCTTGAGCACCATGATCAGCCGGACCAGCTCGTCGCTGATCGGCTCGCCGACCCCGGCGGCATGGGACAGCACCAGCGAACGCTGGAGGTTTTCCAGGTCGGCGCTGGCGATGCGGGTCGAGGCCAGCAGGCCGAAACCGGTATTGATACCGTAGGCGGTACGGTTCTCGGCGAGGATCTGCTCGACGCAGGCGACGCTGGCGTCGATCTGCGCGTCAGCGCTGGCGTCCAGGCTCAGTTGCACCGGCTGTTGGTACACGGTACGCAGTTGCGCCAGGGTCAACTGGCCGGGAATAAGGTTCAACGCAGTCACATTCATGCTCCTTTTGAGAGTGTTATCAACTGCCAGTCGCTCCGGAAGCTTCCGTTATCCGTCGCTATCCGCTTCTTGAGCGGATGGCGCCTTGGCACGCTGGCTATCTTTGTTTGCATCAGTTCAGGTTCGGCAATCTTTCGGGCAAGAGCCACGGGTCGCGCAGCAGCGCCGCCACGGTGGCGATGTCCGGTGCCAGCCAGCGGTCCTGCTCATAGGCCGGCACGTGCTCGCGCAGGAGTTTCCAGGCAATGTCGGTGCCGGTACCGAAGCGCTGCGCCTTGAGGAATTCGAAGGCCTGGGCCGCCAGCAGGTACTCGATGGCGAGGATCTGCGTGCAATTCTCCAGGACCTGGTGCAACTTCAACGCGGCGTTGGTGCCCAGGCTCAGGTGATCTTCCTGCAGACCCGAGGTCACGTAGTTGTCGAGCACCGCCGGCTGTGCCAACTGGCGGTTCTGCGCGCACAGGGACGCGGCGACGTACTGCACGATCATCATTCCCGAGTTGACACCCGGCTGGCTGACCAGGAACGCCGGCAGGCCACTGACATGCGGGTTGATCAGGCGGTCGAGGCGGCGTTCGGCGATCGAGCCGATCTCCGCCATGGCGATCGCCAGCAGATCCGCTGCCAGTGCCACCGACTGGCCGTGGGGGTTGGCCTGGGACATCACCCGGAAATTGTCCGGGGTGCCGAGCAGCAGCGGGTTGTCGGTGCAGCCGTTGAGTTCGATCTCGACCTGCCGGGTGGCATGGGTCAGTTGGTCGCGGGCCGCGCCATGCACCTGCGGGATCGAGCGGATGCTCAGGGCATCCTGGGTGCGGATGCCCTTGCTCGCGGCGATCACTTCGCTGCCGTCGAGCAGGCCACGCAGGTTCGCGCCGACCTGTTGCATGCCCGGATGCGGCTTGAGCGCGATGATCTCGGCATCGAACGCGGCGATCTGCCCGCGCAGGGCCTCGAAACTCATCGCCGCGGTGACGTCGGCCCATTGCACCAGGCGGTGCGCGTCGGCCAGGGCCAGGCAGCTCAGGCCGGTCATGCACGGCGTGCCGTTGACCAGGCACAATCCGTCCTTGGCACCCAGCACCACCGGCTGCAGGCCTTCCTCGGCCAGGGCCTGCGCGGCAGGCACGATACGCCCACGATAGCTGACCTGGCCGACCCCGAGCAGGGCCACACCGACGTGGGCCATGTGGGTCAGGTAGCCGACCGAGCCTTGGGATGGCACCTGCGGGGTGATGCCGCGGTTGAGCAGCGCCAGCAGCGCCTCGACCACCTGGCGATGCAGGCCGGACTTGCCCTGGCTGTAGTTGATGACCGCCGCGCAGATGATCGCCCGGGTCTGTTCGTCGGCCAGCGCCGGGCCGACGCCGCAGGCGTGGCTGAGCAGGGTATTGCGCGACAGCTGGCTCAATTGCTCGCCGGACAGCGATACATTGGACAGCGCGCCCAGGCCAGTATTGATGCCATAGGCGCGCTCGCCGCTGACGACGATGCGCTGGACGATCGCCTGGGCGTTGTCGACCCGCGCCCAGGTCTGCGGCGCCAGCTCCAGCAGCGCACCGTGACGGGCGACCGCGACCACATCCTGCCAGCGCAACGGCGCATCGGCGATAACGACTCTTTCAGCCTGGGACATTTGAAGCCTCACACAAATCCTGGTGGTTAACGCTGGTGGCGAGGGGGCTTGCCCCCGTTCGAGCGCGAAGCGGTCGCAAATATTTCAGCCCGACGACAGGCTCTGGGGCTGCGACGCAGCCCAGCGGGGGCAAGCCCCCTCGCCACAACGGCGGCACGCCAGCCACAAGGCTCGTCTCATACGGTCGCCGCCCGCCGCTGAACGAAGCGGTCCACATACTCGTCCGCCGGCGAATGCAGAATCTCCCGCGGCGTACCCACCTGAATCAGCCGGCCATCCTTGAGAATCGCAATGCGGTTGCCGATACGCACCGCCTCGTCGAGGTCATGGGTGATGAACACGATGGTCTTGTGCAGGGTCTTCTGCAGCTCGAGCAACTGGTCCTGCATCTCGGCGCGGATCAGCGGGTCGAGGGCACTGAAGGCCTCGTCCATCAGGATGATGTCGGTGTCCGCCGCCAGGGCCCGGGCCAGGCCGACGCGCTGGCGCATGCCGCCCGACAGCTGGTGCGGGTACTTGTTCTCGTAGCCCTTGAGGCCCACGGTGTTGATCCAGTGCCGCGCACGCTCTGCGCAAAGTTGCTTGCTCTCGCCACGCACCTTGAGGCCATAGGCGACGTTGTCCAGCACGGTCTTGTGGGGCAGCAGGCCGAAGCTCTGGAACACCATGCTGATCTTGTGCCGACGGAATTCGCGCAGGGCATCCATGTCGTGCTGCAGGATGTCCACGCCATCGACCAGGATCGCCCCGCTGGTGGGATCGATCAGGCGGTTGAAGTGGCGCACCAGGGTCGACTTGCCGGAACCCGACAGGCCCATGATCACGAAGATCTCGCCGGTGCCGATGCTCAGCGACAAGTCATTGACCCCGACCACGCAACCGGTCTCGGCCAGTACCTGGTCCTTGGTCTTGCCCTGGCGGATCAGGTTCAGCGCGTCACTGGAGCGCGAACCGAAGATCTTGAAGACGTTCCTGACTTCGATCTTGCTGACGATGGAATCAGTCATTTGCTCACCTCATGGCGCGGACGACCATAGGCCTGGGTAATGCGGTCGATGACCACGGCGAGAATCACGATGGCCAGGCCCGCTTCGAGGCCACGCCCGACGTTGAGGGTCTGGATGCCCACCAGCACGTCTTCGCCCAGGCCACGGGCACCGATCATCGAGGCGATCACCACCATCGACAGGGCCATCATGGTGGTCTGGTTGATCCCGGCCATGATGCTCGGCAGGGCCAGCGGCAGTTGCACGCCGAACAGTTGCTGCCAGCGGTTGGCACCGAAGGCGTTGATCGCTTCCATCACCTCGCCATCCACCTGGCGGATGCCCAGGTCGGTCAGGCGGATCAGCGGCGGCGCGGCGTAGATCACCGTGGCGAAGATCGCCGGAACCTTGCCCAGGCCGAACAGCATCAGCACCGGGATCAGGTACACGAAGCTGGGCATGGTCTGCATGATGTCCAGCAGCGGCATCAGCACCGAACGCAGGCGGTCGCTGCGCGCCGACAGGATGCCCAGCGGGATCCCGATCAGCACCGAGATCAGCGTCGCCACCAGCATCAGCGCCAGGGTCTGCATCAGCTTGTCCCACAGGCCGACCGCCCCCACCAGGAACAGCAGGCCGACGATCACCGCCGTGCTGACCAGCTTGCGGGTGGCATGCCAGGCGATACCGCCGACGATGGCCAGCATCAGCCACCACGGCACCATGCGCAGCAGGCTCTCCAGGTTGACGATGGCCCACAGCAGGGTATCGGAGATGTGGCGGAACACATCACCGTAGTTGGTCACCAGCGAATCGACCCAACCATTGACCCAGTCGGCGATGGAAAACGTGAAATTCTCGGGAAACATTGGAAACTCTCGATCAAGTGGGTGTAGCGAACTTCCCGGCCAGCCTCTCGGTTGACCGGGAGGTAGACGACCTACAGAGCCGCGTTGATTTTCTTGGCAGCGTCAGCGCTGACCCAGGCCTGCCAGACCTCAGGGTGTTCCTTGAGGAAGATTTTCGCCAGCTTCGGCGACTCGATCCGCTCCTTGCTCATGCGCCCCAGGTTCTGGTTGAGCAGGTCGATCGGCAGGTTGGCCTTCTCCAGCACGGCCACCAGCTCGGGCGCTTCGTCATGGAACGTCCTGGACAGGCCGACCTTGATGCTCACACTCTTGTCGACACCCGGCTTCTCGTCCAGCTTGATCAGGTCGACCTGGCCCATCAGCGGCGTCGGCGACCAGTAGTAGAACAGGATCGGCTCGCCACGCTTGTAGCTCGACAGCACCGCGGCATCCAGAGCCGGCCCGGTCCCTGGACGGAAGTTGGTGTAGGAATTTTCCAGGCCGTAGCTCTTGAGCATCTCGCTGTTGTCCAGCTCGCAGGTCCAGCCGGCCGGGCAGTTGTAGAAACGGCCCTTGCCCGGTTCTTCCGGATCCTTGAACACCGAGGCGTACTGCGCCAGGTCGGCGATGTTCTTCAGGTTCGGTGCCTTGGCCTCGAGCTTGCGCTTGGCGTCGCCCTCGACCACATAACGCGGCACATACCAGCCTTCGATGGCCCCGACCACCGGCGCACCGACGCCGACGACCTTGCCGGCCTTCTCGGCCTTGTTCCAGACCTCGCTGCGGCCAACCCACTCCTCGGCGAAGACCTGGATATCGTTGGTGCTCAGGGCGTTCTCCATGGTGATGGAGTTGCCCGGCAGGCTGTCGGTCTTGCAGTCGTAGCCTTTTTCCAGGACGAACTGCAGGACGTCGGTCAGCAACATGCCGCTTTCCCAATTGAGGCCCGCGAACTTCACCGGCTTGCCGGACTCGCACCAGCCGGCGGCCTGGCTGGCGCCAGCTGCGGTCAACAGGCCGAGAGACAACGCCGTGGTCAGCAGGGTCTTTTTCATTTTCATTATGTGACGCTCCTAATCATGAATGGGTTAACGGCAGTCAAGAGGCATCCGGCCCGGGTTGGCCCGCGAGGGGCCCTGTCCACGTGTTGTTCAGGCTCGGGAGTCAGGCCACCGACGACGGCTGGACCCGACCATTGGCCTTGGGTGCTGCGACCTCGCCCTGCTCTGGCGGCAGGATCAAACGATCAGGAACGGCGCCGTGCCACTTCTTCGCGGCGAAGTAGTACAGCGCTGCCGGAACCACCAGGCCGATGATCCAGGAGATATCGGTATCGCCCAGAGTCGCCACCAGGGGACCGGTGTAGAAATGCGTGGAGATGAACGGCATCTGGATCAGCACGCCGAACACATAGATGCCGATGCCCATGATGTTCCAGCGCCCGTAGCGGCCGTTGGGATCGGACAGCGCGGGAATGTCGTAGCGCTCCTTGGTGATGCAGTAGAAGTCCACCAGGTTGATCGCGCTCCAGGGCGTGAAGAACGCCAGCAGGAACAGGATGAAGGCGGAGAACTCCTTGAGGAACGAATCCTTGCCGAGCAGCGCCAGGGCCGCCGCGAGGCTGACCATGATGAAGATGTACAGCAGGCGCACGCCGCTGCCGATGTGCCGGTTGCCACGGAAACCGCTGATGATGGTGGCGATCGACATGAAGCTGCCGTAGGCATTGAGCGTGGTCACGGTGACCTTGCCGAAGGCGACGGCGAAGTACAGCGCCGCGGCGATCACGCCGGTGCCACCGAGGCTGACGATGAACGAGACCTCGTGATGGGCGAACTGCGAACCGGCCAGGGCCGCGGCGAACACGCCGAAGACCATCGACGCCTGGGAGCCGATCACCGATCCCAGGCCCACGGCCCAGAAGGTTTTCGACGCCGACGTGCTGCGCGGCAGGTAGCGCGAGTAGTCCGCCACATAAGGACCGAACGCGATCTGCCAGGACGCCGACAGCGACACCGCCAGCAGGAAACTCGCCAGGGAGAAATGCTTGTTGGCCAGCAACGCGGCAATATCGTTGCCCGCCAGCAGTTTGTAGAACAGGTAGATGAAGGCGATCACCCCCAGCACGCTGGCGACGCGGCCGATACCGTGGATCACCCGGTAGCCGAAGATGGTGAAGACCAGGATCGAGGCGGCGAACAGCACGATGCCGACCCAGTCCTCGACGTGCAGCAGTTGCGCCACCGCCTGCCCGGCCAGCAGCGAACCGCTGGCCGAGAAGCCGATGTACATCAGGCACACCAGCACCAGCGGAATCACCGCCCCGTAGACACCGAACTGCACGCGGCTGGAGATCATCTGCGGCAGGCCGAGCTGCGGCCCCTGGGCGGCATGCAGCGCCATCACCCCGCCGCCGAGCAGTTGCCCGAGCAGCAGACCGACCAGCGACCAGTACACGTCGCCACCGAGCACCACCGCCAGCGCACCGGTGACAATCGCGGTGATCTGCAGGTTGGCGCCCAACCACAGGGTGAACTGACTGAGTAGACGACCGTGTCTTTCCGCTTCCGGGATGTAGTCGATCGAACGCCTTTCGATCAACGGTTTGGTGCTTGCACGATCATTCGAAACAGCCATTTATCGTTCAACCTCTGATGGATTGTCTTTCGGTGTTCAGGCATCACTTGCGAAACACACCCCTGTGGGAGCCGGCTTGCTGGCGATGGCGTCGTGTCAGGCAACGCCTCGGCGGACCGATCCACCGCCATCGCCAGCAAGCCGGCTCCCACAGGGGACGCATTCCATTCAGCGTCCCCCGCGATACCTTATTTTCCGGTAATCATCGGCAGGTTCAGGCCCTGCTCCTTCGCGCAGTCGATAGCGATCTGATAGCCGGCATCGGCATGACGCATGACCCCGGTCGCCGGGTCGTTGTGCAGTACACGGGCGATCCGCGCGGCCGCCTCGTCGGTACCGTCGCAGACGATGACCATGCCCGAGTGCTGGGAGAAGCCCATGCCGACGCCGCCGCCGTGGTGCAGCGAAACCCAGGTCGCGCCGCTGGCGGTGTTGAGCAGGGCGTTGAGCAGCGGCCAGTCGGAGACGGCATCGGAACCGTCCTGCATCGACTCGGTTTCACGGTTGGGGCTTGCCACCGAGCCGGAGTCCAGGTGGTCGCGACCGATCACGATCGGCGCCGACAGCTCGCCGCTGCGGACCATTTCGTTGAATGCCAGGCCGAGCTTGGCGCGCAGGCCCAGGCCAACCCAGCAGATACGCGCCGGCAGGCCCTGGAAGCTGATGCGCTCGCGCGCCATGTCCAGCCAGTTGTGCAGGTGGGCGTCGTCCGGGATCAGTTCCTTGACCTTGGCGTCGGTCTTGTAGATGTCCTGCGGATCGCCCGACAGCGCCGCCCAGCGGAACGGGCCGATGCCACGGCAGAACAGCGGACGGATGTAGGCCGGTACGAAGCCGGGGAAGTCGAAGGCGTTCTCGACGCCCTCTTCCTGGGCCATCTGGCGGATGTTGTTGCCGTAGTCGAAGGTCGGGATGCCTTGTTTCTGGAACGCCAGCATCGCCTTGACGTGCACCGCCATCGACTGCTTGGCGGCCTTCACCACGGCGGCCGGTTCGGTCTGCGCGCGGGCGCGGTACTCTTCCCAGGTCCAGCCGGCCGGCAGGTAGCCGTTGAGCGGGTCGTGGGCGCTGGTCTGGTCGGTGACCATGTCCGGGCGCACGCCGCGACGAACCAGTTCCGGGAGGATTTCGGCGGCGTTGCCACACAGGGCGATGGAGATCGCCTTGCCTTCGGCGGTGTACTTGGCGATACGGGCCAGGGCGTCATCCAGGTCCTTGGCCTGCTCGTCGACGTAGCGGGTCTTGAGACGGAAGTCGATGCTGGTCTGCTGGCACTCGATGTTCAGCGAACAGGCTCCGGCCAGGGTCGCGGCCAGCGGCTGGGCGCCACCCATGCCACCGAGGCCGGCGGTCAGGACCCAGCGGCCCTTGAGGTTGTTGTCGTAGTGCTGGCGGCCGGCTTCGACGAAGGTTTCATAGGTGCCCTGGACGATGCCCTGACTGCCGATGTAGATCCAGCTGCCGGCGGTCATCTGGCCGTACATGGCCAGGCCCTTGGCATCCAGTTCGTTGAAGTGTTCCCAGGTGGCCCAGTGCGGCACCAGGTTGGAGTTGGCGATCAGCACGCGCGGGGCGTTGCTGTGGGTCTTGAACACGCCGACCGGCTTGCCGGACTGGACCAGCAGGGTTTCGTCGTCATTCAGGTGGGTCAGGCTTTCGACGATCTTGTCGTAGCACTCCCAGTTGCGCGCGGCGCGACCGATACCACCGTACACCACCAGTTCCTTGGGGTTCTCGGCCACCTGCGGGTCGAGGTTGTTCATCAGCATCCGCAGCGGCGCTTCGGTCAGCCAGCTCTTGGCGGTCAGCTTGTTGCCACGGGCGGCACGGATTTCGACGTCACGGCGCTTGGTGAAGGTGGCGGTAGGTTTCTGGGTATTCTCAGTCACGAAAAAACTCCTCTGCGATCGTCCGAACCCGCCCAGGCAGTGGGCAAGCGAGCCAGTGCCGGAGATACCCGGCACAAGCGGAAACTAGGTGGGTGCGCGACGCCTCCCTGACGACTCATACGCACACATATTTACTTGTACATACAAGCATATGCAATCAAGCGGCCAACTTGACAAACGAGCGCTGAAGAATTGTTCAGAATAGTCGCCAGGGGCCGTGGGACGTGGCTTTGAGAGGACAATGAATGTGTAGGACGAAGCGGGACTGGATGCAGGAAGCTGTTACCGAAAAAGGTTTTTGCGCCACGCTGGGGCGTTCGGTAACAAAATGGTGCACACCTGAAGTGCCTACGATCGTTCCCACGCTCCGCGTGGAAACGCAGCCCAGTGACGCTCTGCGTCACAAGAGCGGACGCCGAGCGTCCTGAGAGGCATTCCCACGCAGAGCGTGGGAACGATCGGGCCACCTACGGTGGGAGCCGGGGCGCGCCCCCCAAATAGAGTGGGGGATACAGCAGAATCAGGCAGGAATCAGTTCGATCACACAGCAACGACCAGTGACCGCCACTTCCTGAAGCCCGGCGTTACCGTCCAGCCGAAGACAGTCATGCCGGCCGAGCACTTCGTAACCATTGTCGGCCAGACCGACATGCAACTGGTCGCTGACACTGAAGATCAGCAGCACCGCCGCCGAAGTGAAGAAGCGCTTGGGTTGCGCGGCCTCCAGCCATTGCAGCCGGGCACTGTAGCGATCCGGGGCGTAGATCAGGTTGAAGTCGCGGATCGGTCCGTCAAGCAGCGTGCAACCGACCTGGCTCGCACCGCTGAAGGCAAACGGGTCCAGCGGTAGCAGCGCGCGAGTACGCTGGCCATCGACCTGCAGGGTCATGCCCGCGCCCTGCAGCACGGTAATGATCCGCTCATAACCGGCAAAGCTGGAAAAGCCACCCGACTCACCGATATCGGCGATCGACAGGCGCCAGCCGAAACCCTCCAGCCCCTCGCCTTCGTCGCGAGTGATTTCCTCGGTGCTGCCACCGCCGTTTTTCCACGGCATGCGCGGGTAGTCCGCCGCACGCAAGACTTTCAGTGAACTCATTTGGTAAAGCGTCCTTCGAGGCGATGACGGGAACCGGGGTGGATCAACCGGGCGGCCGTCACCGGCTGGCGACCGGACCAGGTGCGCCGGCGAATCATCAGGCACGGCTCGCTCCGCTCGATCTGCAGCAACTCGCACTCGCTGGCATCGGCGAGAATGGCCTCGACCACATGCTCGCCCTCGGTCAGCGGTGCGACCTGAGACAGGTAGGCGTAGGGCGTCTGCAGGGTGAAGTCCTGCTTGAGATAGTCCGGCGCCACCAGCGCGTTGACGAAACGATCCTCGATCTGCACCGGGATGTCGTTCTCGAAATGTACGATCAATGAATGGAAGACCTTCTGCCCCTCGCGCATGTCCAGGGCCACGGCGCGCTCGGAACCGGCGGTCTCCTCGTCGAGGGTGATGATCTTGCAGGTATGGCGATGGCCGCGCGAGGCAATCTCGTCGGCGATGTTGTGCACCTCGAACAGCGCCGACTGGGTCTTGGGCTCGGCGACGAAGGTGCCGACACCCTGCATGCGCACCAGCAGGCCTTCGGCGGTCAGTTCCCGCAGGGCCCGGTTGATGGTCATGCGGCTGTAGCCCAGTTGCTCCACCAGCTCGCTCTCGGACGGCACGCGGTAGTGCGGCGGCCAGTTACCGTTGTCGATCTGCTGGGTGATCATCTGTTTGACGCGGGCATATAACGGCGCCGGACTTTCGCCCATGTGGGCAGCCAGCGGGTTGTTGGCAGGCGGAGTCGGCACAGTAAATCCTTGTTCGGTTCCAGGGGTGGCTGTAGTGATGTCACAGGTGTCTGCAGGACAGGATACCAGCTTGCCGGAGTTTACCGGGCAGGCAAACGTCTGTATATGTATATACAAATAACACACGATGGGGTGCTGAACCATGTCCGCCTTCTTTGCCGAACGCGCGCTGCTGCCTAGTGGATGGGCCAAAAACGTACTGCTTGAGGTCGACGCCCAGGGCGTACTGACCCGCGTCGAGGCCGATTCCGCAGCGCAGGCCGCCGAACGGCTGGGCGGCCCGCTGCTGCCGGGCATGCCGAACCTGCACTCGCACGCCTTTCAGCGGGCGATGGCCGGGCTGGCGGAAGTCGCCGGCAACCCGAACGACAGCTTCTGGACCTGGCGCGACCTGATGTACCGGCTGGTGGGCAGGATCAGCCCGGAGCAGATGGGCATCATCGCCCGCCAGCTCTACATCGAGATGCTCAAGGCCGGCTACACCTCGGTGGCCGAGTTCCACTATGTGCATCACGACACCAACGGCCAGCCCTACGCCGACCCGGCCGAACTGGCCCTGCGCATCAGCCAGGCGGCCACGGACGCCGGCATTGGCCTGACCCTGCTGCCGGTGCTCTACAGCCACTCCGGGTTTGGCGGCCAGGCGCCCAACGACGGCCAGCGGCGCTTCATCAACAGCACCGAGAACTACCTGAAGCTACAGGCACGCTTGCAGCCCTTGCTGGCAGGACAGCCGGCCCAGGCCCTGGGTCTGTGCTTCCACTCGCTGCGCGCGGTCACCCCGCGGCAGATCAGCGAAGTGCTGGCCGCCAGCGACCGGCACTGCCCGGTGCACATCCACATAGCCGAACAGCAGAAGGAAGTCGACGACTGCCTGGCCTGGAGCGGCAAGCGGCCGCTGCAATGGCTTTACGACAACGTCGAGGTGAATCCGCGCTGGTGCCTGGTGCACGCCACTCATGCCGACGCCGAGGAAGTCGGCCGAATGGCCCGCAGCCGGGCGATTGCCGGCCTGTGCCTGACCACAGAGGCCAACCTGGGCGACGGGATTTTCCCGGCGGTGGACTTCCTCGCCCAGGGCGGACGGCTGGGCATCGGTTCCGACAGCCATGTGTCACTGAGCGTGGTCGAGGAACTGCGCTGGCTGGAATATGGCCAGCGCCTGCGCGACCAGCGGCGCAACCGCCTGTATCGGGCCGATCAGCCGATGGTGGGGCGCACGCTGTTCGATGCGGCGCTGGAAGGCGGTGCCCAGGCACTCGGCCAGGCCATTGGCGGCCTGGCAGTGGGCAAGCGCGCCGACTGGCTGGTACTCGACGGCAACAACCCGTACCTGGCGACCGCCGAGGGCGACGGCATTCTCAATCGCTGGCTGTTCGCCGGCGGTGATCGCCAGGTGCGTGACGTGATGGTGAACGGCCAGTGGGCGGTACGCGGTGGCCGACATGCGGGAGAAGAGGAAAGCGCGCGAGCCTTCGCCCAGGTCTTGCGTGAACTGCTGAACTGACGCCAAACACGCTGCCTTGTGGGTGTGGGAGCCTCTATGGTTTGGGGCAAGCCTGGCGGCCCCTTCGCGGGCGAGCCGGCTGCCATGCATGCCTGTGTCGAGCAGCTGTTTCGTGCGCGGCGCGATTCCTGGTGAGAGCCGCCCGGCCGTCTCCCACAACCATAGGTACCCGAGCAGCCCCAAACTCAGTGGGACATCTTCGAGTCCGGCGTACGCCAGATCAGCCGGGTCGTGTCATACCCCTGCTGTCGCGCCCGGCTCAGCAGGTCCTCGCGGGTATCGGCGCTGATCTTGGTACTGCGCGACAGCAGCCACAGGTAGCGCCGGCTCGGGTCGCCGACAATCGCGGTGTGGTAGTCGTCACCGACATAGAGAATCCAGTAGTTACCCTTGGCCACGCCCGGCAACAACGCGGTGAACCAGTTGTCGAAACGCACCCAGAGCTTGTCGGTCTGCCCTTCGACCTGCGGCGTCGCGGTGCCCTTGGCCTCTTCCCAGGTCCACTGCTCGGTCAGACAACGGTTGAACACCGCCATTCTGCCATCGGGCATCAGGCTGTAGCGGGCCTCGGACTGTGCACAATTGCGCTGGAAATACATCGGCATCCGCGCCAGTTCGTACCAGGTGCCCTGGTAACGCTTGAGGTCGACATGACCTGCGGTCTTGGGCGCCAGATCGTCACCGGACGTAGCGCAACCGGCTAGCAACAAGCCAGCCAAAAGAGTAACCACTAGACGAAACATTCTTCTTCTCCCGAGGGCTTTCGCCCCGGTTTACTTCAGGCCTTGCCCGGAAAACATCAGGACTTTGTCACCGGCGTACTGCACGCTGATAAAGCTGTTCTTGTCACCCCAGGTACAACTGGACATCCCCAACGCGCCGGAACAATCGGACGGCGAACCGAGCAACGCCTCGACTTCGGCCTTGGGCATGCCCGTGGACAGCTTCGAGTAGTTTGCCTGGTTGACCTTGCTGCAGGCAGCCAGCAGCACGCAGAACGACAACAGAGCGAGAGAGCGCAACGACATGGGGAGAAACTCCTGGGGACGGAAAGGTCGGCGCGGGGCCTACCGCAAGCTTAGAAGAGAAAACCGCCATCTGGTTCCCGAACCTACGACCTTTTCTTACAGGGCTTTCCTTTGCAGATCAGCAGTTTTGCGGATGGAAAAGGCATTTCGTCGGCTTTACCGTCAAGAAACTAATCTTTGACATGACTCTGTCGAGATAGAGAGGCGCGATGCCAGCAAACGTGGCAAATTGTCGCCCTTCGTTGACCCGCCTTCCTGCAGACAGCCATTTCATGACCAGAAACATCAAATTCAGCCACAAGATTCTCCTGGCTGCGGCCCTCGTGGTCGCCGTGGCGTTCGCCTGCTTCATCCTGTTCAACGACTACCGGCAGCGCCAGGCACTGCATGCCAGCACCCAGGCGTCGATGCAGGAACTGGGTAGCCTGACCACCAGCAACATCCAGACCTGGCTGGAAAGCCGCATCCAACTGTTGCAGTCGCTGTCCCAGCAGATCGCCGTGGACGGCAGCTCCGCCGACAGCCTCAAGCGCGCCGTCGGCCTGCCCGCCTACACCGGCAACTTCCAGTTGAGCTACTTCGGCAGTCAGGAAGGCGTGATGTTCTCGGTCCCGGCCGCCACCCGCCCCGCCGACTACGACCCACGCGCCCGTGGCTGGTACAAGGCGGCCAACGCCGCCCAGCGGACCATCGTCACCGAACCCTATATCGCCGCTTCGTCGGGCAAGCTGGTGATCACCCTCGCCACGCCGGTTCAGCACGAAGGCAAATTCATTGGCGTGACCGGCGCCGACATCGACCTGGGCAGTGTCAGTGCCATCATCAACTCGCTGAACTTCGGCGGCCACGGCCATGCCTTCATCGTCAGCGCCGACGGCAAGATCCTGATCCATCCGGACAGCAAGCTGATCCTCAAGAACCTCGCCGAAGCCTATCCGGGTGACACCCCGAAGATCAGCCCCGGCCTGAAGGAAGTGACGGTGGGCGGCAAGGTCCAGTTCATCTCCTTCACCCACATCAACGGCGTGCCCTCGGCCGACTGGTACGTGGCGCTGGTGCTGGACCAGGACACCGCCTTCTCGATGCTCAGCGAGTTCCGTACCTCGGCGATCATCGCGATGCTGATCGCCGTGGTCATCATCATCGCCCTGCTGGGCATGCTGATCCGTGTGCTGATGCAGCCGCTGCACCTGATGGGCCGGGCCATGCACGATATCGCCGAAGGCGAAGGCGACCTGACCAAGCGCCTGACCATCCACGGCCATGACGAGTTCGGCACCCTGGGCCTGTCGTTCAACCGTTTCGTGGAGCGCATCCACACCTCGATCCGTGAAGTGGCCTCGGCCACCGGCCAGGTCAACGAGGTCGCCCTGCGGGTGGTCAGCGCCTCCAACTCGTCGATGTTCAACTCCGACCAGCAGGCCAGCCGCACCAGCAGCGTGGCTGCGGCGATCAACCAGCTCGGCGCCGCGGCCCAGGAAATCGCCCAGAACGCCGCCCTCGCCTCGCAGCATTCGAGCGAGGCGCGCAACCTCGCCGAAGACGGTCAGCAGGTCGTGGACAAGACCATCGGCGCGATGCAGCAACTGTCGGCGCAGATCAGCGATTCCTGCGGCAACATCGAGACGCTGAACGCCAACACGGCGAACATCGGCCAGATCCTCGAAGTGATCACCAGCATTTCCCAGCAGACCAACCTGCTGGCGCTCAACGCGGCCATCGAGGCGGCACGCGCCGGTGAAGCCGGCCGCGGCTTTGCCGTGGTTGCCGACGAGGTGCGCAACCTCGCCCACCGCACCCAGGACTCGGCGCAGCAGGTGCAGAAGATGATCGAGGAGTTGCAGGTCGGCGCCCGTGCGGCGGTCACCCTCATGACCGACAGCCAGCGCCAGAGCGAAAGCAGCGTCGGTATCGCCAACCAGGCCGGCGAACGACTGGGCAGCGTGACCCAGCGGATCGGCGAGATCGACGGCATGAACCAGTCCGTGGCGACCGCGACCGAGGAGCAGACGGCGGTGGTGGAGTCGATCAACGTCGACATCAACGAGATCAACACCCTCAACCAGGAAGGCGTGGAGAACCTGCAGGCGACCTTGCGCGCCTGCGCCGACCTGGAGCAGCAGGCGGCACGCCTGAAGCACCTGGTGGGCAGTTTCCGGATCTGACGAGCGCGCCGGCGCCTTCGCGGGCGAGCCCTGCTCCTGCAGGCCTGCCAGGCAGTACCGCCTTGCGGGCACACGGATCCCCCTGTGGCGAGCGGGCTTGCCCGCGCTCGACTGCGAAGCAGTCGCA
>NZ_AQOH01000079.1 GCF_000364705.1 Pseudomonas fuscovaginae SE-1
TGCTCAGACAAGCTTTTTGAGATTTACAAAGAAGACAGGTCACGTACTCATCTAGCTAAGTACCAAGACAGATATTTCGCGGCAGACCTGGGCCTGTAAATTGGCTAAGAAGGACTATTTGAATGCAAAAGCGCTTTGTCGAAGTCACCGAAGAAATCAAGATCCTAGTCAAGCACCAGGACGGCTTTGGGTCAGCGAATGTGATCTATCAAGGCGCTCATGGCTTTGAGACTGCGGGGGCGGTGCTAGGTGAGTCGGTATGGCAGGATGTGGTCGACATGGCCGACAAGATCTCCAAGTCATCGAAAACCATGGAGACCCTTAGAGAGGGACAGCGCCTGGCTCGGCTTATCTACACGCTGTTGCATGAGCAAGGTATCACCCAGACAGCCCACCAGCTCCACGACCTAGGCCTTGGCATCCGCGCCCGTTACTCCGGCAAAGCCGATCAAACCACTCCAGGCAGTCTGCCATTCCCCTTCGACAAGCCCGCTGAGCCGTTCAGTGAGCTCAAGTACTCCGTAAGCGGCACCTGGTACCACTTCGAACTCAACACTGACGAGGATGAGATCGCTTTCTTCTCAACCGCCAGGCCTACAGTTTATTGGACAAACAAAGACGATATTGGCCCCACGCTGTTCGACTTTGCAGTCAAACGTCTTTTCGAAATATACAGTGTAGACACCAGCAAAAAACACCTGGCCTGGGTGCAGGATCTGAATTTTGCTGCAGATTTGGGGCTATGACTCTCTGCGTTTGAGAAACTCTAGGCGGATTCCTTCCTGCTTGTAGTGAAACGCAGGGAAGCCGATTTCGAATACGCCGATGTCATTCTGAGCCTTGATTGCTGTCGACAAATAATCATAGAGAGCGGGGCCTGTGCCGCGACCTGCAGCTAAAGCATCAGCAAAGGCATCATTCGCGTCTTGCTCGTGAAGCTTCCTCATGCCGATGACAGCTACTTTTCCTTCGGGTATCTCTTCCATCGATACAACTGCGCCCTCAGTTGTGCTAGGCAGAATTTCGTACCGATAAATATGGTGCTTACTTGTGTCAGGGCAGCAGACCCCGAGGATGAATTCGGCCTGGTACGCGGAGAACATGCTCTCCATGCTTTTGTGCTTCTTGGCCTGTATCAAGACTGATTGCACCGAATGCTCGACAACGCTCGCAATAAACCCGGCTGTAAGCAGATAGTTAGATCCAAGATGGTGTTTTTGGAACATTTCCATGTCGTAGTAACCATCAAGATGCTTCTTGCCTTCACAAGGCATTGCTAACTGATACTCTCCATTTAGGTAAGTGGGTTTAAGATCAGATAGGTGGTTCCTGATGGAGTTCATGATGTGCTGAGCGACCAAGGTACTGCCGGCAAAAGCAATCCCGCAGCCCCCCTCATAGTTATACCCCAGATACCCATTAAACCACTCGTCCAAGAAGTTCATGGCAGCGACCCTAACAGGCGTTTCAACCACTTTTTTGAAACCACTTACGAGCAGTTGCCCTCTTTGAGTAATACTACTGTCTGCAACAAAGAAGATTCCATCACAAAACGTGCTCTTCGACGCCCCATAGCTCATGTCGCGCAGTGAGTGCCCAGCAATTACCAATGTCATTGATGCCACCTCCCTATGAATCACCCAATTGTATCAGGCGCAGGTTTGATAGCAAACTATTTTTCGTTATACCGGGGATTGGGGTATTGCGTCAGTTGATTCTTAAATGATGTAATATAGCTACAAACAACCGGGGATAATAATAACAATGGTACTCCTCAGCACCTACATTGCCATCGCTGCTCTTCTAGCGTGCGCCTCGGCAGCAACTTCATTCCTAACTGTAATTCTTGATAGACCGAGTAAGTCCGGATCTCAAAGCGATTCTGGGGTTCTTAGGCTGGCTATCGCCGTGAATGGATTCTGCAGGACACTCCTGTTCTTTACGCTGATCTTTGCCTATTATGGTATTGGCATTACTACCTTGTTTTATCCCATGGGATTGGCTCTCATCATTTTTCTGGTTTCGCTTGTTCCAGTAAAAAAGACAGTCTCGAAGTAACCGCAAACCCCGCGCTTCCCCGCCAGCTCAATAGCAGGGAGGCGCTTTGACATCAAATCAAGCGACCTGGTACTCAGTTGCCAGCCTGTCTGCGTTCTCCTCAATTGAGAAATCGTTGCCCATGATCCCTCTGCGCTTCAGCTCACGGAGGTATTCGTACTGACTGAGATCACCGTTTGCACGGGCTGTGGCGAGCGCAGTCAGCTCCTGGGCGTTTGCGTTGATGCCGTAATCCGTGTTGATGTCGACAGTGAATTCAGCGTTGGACACCCGGCTGAACCTGGCAAGCATGCCAAACACAGTCTTCAAAGCTGATGCCGTGGCTGTGGCCATGCTCGCGATCTGGTTGTTGTTGTCACTGGCATTGAGTGAGCGGCCTGTTGCTGTCTCTACGACCCCTGTGTTTTGGAGCATCTCGTTGCCATGAGAGGCCATCAGGACTTCAAGGTCTTGCAGGCTTTCACGGCCAGAGTTAATGGCTCCCCCTGAGTGCTCGACAAAACTCAGCTCAGCATTATCCTCACTACACATGATCGCGCTGTCGACGCCAATCTTGAGAGCTGTTCCCTCAGCCATGCCTCTGGCGAACAGCAATGGCACCCTCGCCACGTGCAGGATGTTGTCTTGGTCGGACTGGGACTGCCAGTGCTTGATATTCATGTGCGCGAGGTCTTTCAGGGGCGGATCACAGAACAGCGTGCCCCTGGTGTCAGCCGGATTGCTGTGGATAGGCACAACCGGAATCTCCGCAAGCCCGAAATCCCGCCAGGCCTCGATCTGCACGTAGTCCGCACCATCTGACTCTTGCCAAATCGCCCACATTACCTTGCCGTTGACCTTTCTGAACACGCGCACGCGAGCCACGTTTTTTTCGCCCCACTCGCCATCTTCGACGGTTGCCTTCTCGGCGATCCGGATCTCTTTTAGCTTGTCGTCTTCATCGAGCTTGTAGCCAAGAATGTCGTCCCCTGAGAGCCAGTAAGCATATGGCTGCCCACCATCTACAGGCGCATCCACACAAAGGAACGACGATCCATTCCACAGAGCATCTTGAAACGCCATCGCTGCCAACGCACTCACACTGGTTCCCTTGCCGTCGATGTTGCCGCTGAAAAGCTCCGCCAGCTCCGCATGCGATTCTGAAGTAACAGCCACAGGACGAGAGAACGGCTTTGCAGACAAACTCTTAACGACACGGGCCATGCGGTTGTTCAGATATGACGTGCTGAGCCGTTTTTTATATGCAATCGGGTTCTCTCCAAGCAATGGAGGTAAGAACTCATGGCCCGCAGCGCGCATTGCATCAGTACCCCCACGGAGTGCGCGGATGGGGCGGCGATCGGTGAAGTATTTGGAGCAGATTTCGGATTTGTCTTGGACTTTCATATGCGGTCTTTCCGACTCTTATTATGGAGGTTATTGGCTAAAGATGCCGTGCTGAACGGTTGTCGCTGGGCGTTTCCACGTCAGGCGATATGCCAAAGCATCCCAGGCATGGTCATCAGGCCCCTTGGCCACAGCATCAAGCTGGTCATCGTCCCTCTGCAGGAACGGCAAGGTCTTGATCAGGAACTTTGCGGCAGGAAAAAAGTAGATGTGCGGGTGCGTAGGGTCATTGATTTTGGTCGCCTGCAGCCTGCCAAACATCAATTGCGCGGAGGTCACTCGGGAGCCTGGTGATTTGTCCGAGTTCGTGAAATCCATTCCCTCAGATTTCAGCTCTTTAGCCACTGTCGGAGCGTTCCCCTGATCAACCTTGCTTCCGTTAAAAATCTGATTGTCCGCAGGCCCCGCAACGACCTTCGGATGGTTCACCAGCACCGTTTCCTGCAGTTTTTTCTCGCGCTGTTTGAGCCGTGCGCCAATCTGTTTTGCTGACAAAAACAAGCCTGCATCCGGGCGTGCTTGCTTGCCGGTCTTTGGATCAAGTTCAGTGCCGTAGTCTTCGCCGACAACCACCAGGCTACCCTTCGGAGGGCAGAATTGGCGATTCCCTACCTGTACTGACTCACCGTTCGCTTCGGCCACCCAGAGGCAACAAAATGGAGTCGATTGCCCGAAGTCAAAGCATCGATCGACCTTCCAGGAGCTGGGGATTGTGAATGGGTCGAGCAGGAGGTTTGTAGACCACACAGGGCCAAACATTGCCGCCGTGTCGACCGCTTCCCAATCACCTTCCAACCAGGCTGCTCGCTTGGCGGGGTCTGTGAGTTGGGCTAGGTAGTTCCTGATGTAGCCATCGTCGATGTAGTGATTCTGGAAGATCGTGCCGAACAGAGCTGTGCGTTGGCGTGTGCCGTCCTGGTTGTATGTGATCTCGCCAGGCTTGCGGCCCTCAATGAAGCGCTCATATACCCAAGTCCTGCCTGCGCCCCAGGGGTTGGTGGTCGATCTGACCTGCAGGGGTGGTGGGAGTGGCTGTGCTGCAGTGGGCTGGTAGGCAGTACGGAGCGTCGACATCATTGCTTCGTAAACTTCGATCGTTGACCAGGTCGCGAGCTCGTCGAAGCCGATGAAGGCGTACTGGTGACCGTGAAATTTTCCGTCGTATTCCCTGACGTGCTTGATGTGGTTAAAGATCAAGACTTCCCCGGTCGGAAACGTCCAGCTGTGCTTGGTCTCGTTCCATACGGCGCCAGGGAAAATCCGAGGGATCAGCATGCCGGCAGTCTTCACCAAGTCGGCAAGGTGTTTGAATTCCTTTCTGAGGATGATTCCGCGCCAGTACGCCCCCCAACCCTTACCCACGTGTTGCAGGAAGGCCATGATCAGGGCATCGCTTTTCCCGTTCCCCCTGGAGCCGTGGAACAGCACTTCACGGGTTAGGTACTGGGGCTGGCCGAGCACCAAGAACATCGACTGTGACCCTGGCAGGGGCTTCCAGATGATGTTCTGAACTGCCCTGGCAAGAGGCCGAATAGCCTGGAACGCCGTCATGCCCGGATGCCCGCTTCGCGGTTTGCGCACAAACCGTTTTTGCTAACAAACACCGCTTCGAGGATCACCAGGTCTTCGAGCTTGCGGGGTTGCGGGTAGTTGGGATCTGGGTCATGGGCTTTGTGGCCATCCCAGTAGATCGCATGCAAGGAGTGGCCGTTGCGGGAGAGCACGGTGAGGATCGCTGGGCAGCTTCGGACAATCTCGGGATTGCAGGGGTTGCCGGTGGTTTGAAGGTGCTGGTAGAACGCCGGGAATGTTGCATAGACGGGGTTCAGGCCGAGGGCGAGCAAGGCGTTGCAGGTGTCGGCGGCTGTTGTACCGCGCAGGTCTGCCTGGGGCCCGAAGCATTCCAAGGCCTGTTCGTAGGTGAGGTTTAGGGCGTTGGCCAAGCTGGCTACGCCACAGTCAGTCTGTGTCCGTTGGATGATCACTGGAAAGCTCTTTTGTTCTTGTTTTTGCGAGCTGAAGGGCGTCTTGTTGTTGCTGTGCCAGGACTTGGGCGATGTCCGCATCGATCATCGTCGTCGGTATGAGTGCGATACCTGTTCCTGTCTCACCTCCCTCCTGGCGGATCACGATTTCACGGCGTGCCGGGGCGGCAAACTGGTCGGGGAACATGCGCTGAAGGATGTCGATCGCTACTCGGGGATCTTGCATGGCGCCTTTCAGCGCAGCGTCGGAGAGCTTCTGACCAACCTTCGCCCGTGAGGCCTCGATCGTGTCCAGAAATTCCAGGAGCAGCTCATCATCACGGCTAAGATTTTCACGGTCAGGGTTGGCGTCAGCGATGTCCTGAGCTTGGTTTTTCCAAAAGTAAAATGTCGATCGAGGCAGGCCTACACCACCCACAGCGACCTCAATCAGAGGAGTCTTTGTGAGTGCTACGCCCAGGCGCTTGATGAGATCTCGGGTGAGTGATTTGGCAGCCATGATCAATCCAGGAACCGGACGCCAAATTTGGCAATCATCAATGCGTCGGAGATGCCATCGTTACAGCCGCGAGTCCCGTCCTTCTTCAACCGCTTGCCCCGGTAGATCTCGTCCGCTTGGAAGACCTCGAAAGCGATCTCACCGATCTGCTCTTTGCTCAAACCAGTGAGGCTCTGGCCACCTCTCCAGGCCTGTGGACGCTCAAGACGATATGGGACGCCAAGGCATTCGAGGACGGCCCGAGCAGCCCCATACGAGTCACCGAAGCTAAAGGCCCCGACAACTCCCTCACCAGGGCGAGTACCTACCTTTTCGATGACACCAAGAGCTAACTCGTATTCGGAGAGGCGCTTGAAGAGAGTGCCGGCATCGACCTTCTTTTTGCCGTCTATTTCAATGACAGGCATGCGAAAGCAATCGATGAGTTTGAAACGCTCATCAATTACTGCAATACCACCGGAGATACCAGGATCGATCCCGAGAACAAGGCGCATAACGACTGACTTTATTATTGTTATTGTCAGTTTATTGTAGCATGTGCAATGTGTTGTTTGTGCGCAAACAAAGCCGGATTGACTGATATTGAGTCTTCCAGCACACGCACTGATTTAAAAGGGAGTTGAGGAAGGTTTTTGCCGAAGTTTGCGACTAGCCACTTCCTGCGATCGCTTTCGAGGAATGCCTTTTCCTCACCTTCGTAGATGTAGTCGAAACCTTCCTTTTTGGCCCACTCTTCGAGAGTCATGGTGCTGCCGTCTTTGCGAGGCTTGGCCCATGGGCATTTGATGTTGGGGACAGTGAAGATGAAGACATGATGGATAGAGTTCTGCTTTGCTGCGCAGATCAGATCACGCGCTGATTCGAGGTTTGGGATTACACCTTTGCCTTGGTACCAGATTCTGTTGTTCAGCTTATCTGTCCAATCGGAACGGTGTTTCTTGGTGACGGTATATTCGACTTCGATCTGCTCAAACGGCATGTCTTGCATACCCCCAAACACCGTCAAGCGAAACTCAGACCAGCTATGGAACGGTCTCGGGTATGTTGGAAGGCTAGGTGTCTTGATAACAGCTTCACCTTCCAGGAATTGGCCTGCATGGCGTTGACGGTTGTAGCTGTTCCATTCGAACTGCAATTCGATCTCTCTGATTGCATCAGAGCAAATCTTCAGCAGGTTTCTGTCTATTTGCTTGTAACCGTCTTTCTCAAGCAAAAGGGAATTGTACTGTGGAGCCTTTAGAAGGTCGGCCAGGGCCTGGGGATCGTTCAGCATATCGCACTCTCTTATTCTTATTATGTGCTGCTATGTATGTATTATCGAAAATGAGCAAAACCCTGCGCAACACCTAATTGCGCATTTCTTTTAAATACCTTAATTTTTTCTTGCTTCAGACAACTTGAAGGGAAGTTGGGGCTTCCATGCCCCGGTAATCCTTAAAGCCCTGTGTATTCGCGCATTTGTTCCAAGGACTTCGGATCGATGATGTAGTAGTAGCCCTTGCTACCGCCATCTTTCCGTTTTGTTTTCAAACCGCAAGCTTTTAGCAGTTCGGACACTGCGCCTTGCTTACTACGATCCGAAATGTCCTTGATACGTGGGAGATCGAACCCAGCGAGAAGGAACTGGTCACGGATCAAGTTGATGCGGTCAAAAGCATCCACAGAATCAGTTGACGACCAGGCCTTAGTGTCGATCATCTTTTTGAAGACTTCTGAGAGGATTGTGAATACAGGCGTCTTGGGGGCGTTCAGGGCTCTGAAGTTGCTGAGCTTGATCCGGCCTTCACCTTCTTTCCAAAACAGTGCGTCAGCATGTGTGAGAGCCTTGCGCCCAAGGTGATGCTCAGCTTCAGTGCGAACTGCGCTGTAGTACTGCTCAAGGCTCTCGCTGCCTTCCCTGAGAACCTTCTCAGCTGACTTCAGATGGGCCATTGCCTGGGCGCTCAGGAGTGCGGTGGCCACATCTGCTTTCAGAGTGCGCTTGGCTTTCTCGTGCTGCTTCCAGCCTTCCTTGCTCAACTCTTCATCGCCATCAGTCACTTCAACGGAGAAGCCCTGCTGCCGGAGCTCCAGGACAAGGGCGAACTGGACGTTGTCACGAAGCCAGCTGTTGTTCTTCCGATGTCCGAAGCGGAGGGTCTCAAACGGCGTTTTGGGCCCATTGTCGTATTCGACTTGGACGAGCTCCGATTTGCGATGACGGGGGTTGCGTACACCTACGACGAAGGCCTTGGCGGTGCGGTCTCTGCGGAGCATCTGAATCGCACCTTTGGGTGTAATGCTCCCCTCGAACAGGCCGAAGTGATGTTTAAAGTGCTGAGATGTGATCGAAATGGCCGATTTCATGGCTGGGCTATAGATCACCACGTCCCAATCCTTGCTGTTAGGGTTTGAGATGAACCCCTGCGAGTCGGCATGGTTGATCGTCGTGGACGTGATCAGCAGTGTTTTCCTGCCAGCTTTCTGCAGCTCCAGGGCAATCGCAGAAGCATCCTTGCGGACGTCGCAGCCGATCAGGGTAGTTTCCTTCATAGCTGTGTCGATGGCTTGTTTGCGGACTTGATCAATCGGTGCCATTGATACCGCGATGTCGTCATGCTTAGCCTCCGCCAGGAAAAGGGTTGCAGGAGCCTGAGCGCGGTAATTGATCAGATCGACAGACGCCTGGTCGATGTCCGCATCAGCGAAAATCACGTTCTTTGCACTCGCTACCAGCTCTTTGAGGGCATGCCAGACGTCTGAGCGGTTTTCTACAGTTCCTTCGAGCACGTGGTCGATCACCTGACTGACCTCGTCAATTACCAGCAGGTCGATGTCCTTGAGGAAGTCTTGGAATTTCTGGGAGATGATCGAGTTGACCACGATCTTGAGGCCTTGAGCGCTAGCGAGATCTCCAGGGTTGAGCTCGTTGTAGTGCAGTAAGCCGTCAATGTTGACTGCAGCAATGATCGACCGCAGCGGCGAGATAAATACGACCTTTTTCTGAGCGGTCTTGACCTTGCCGTATTTGGCGCTTTCCTCAGTGGTTTCGCTTGAAGCCAGAAAGTCTTTGATGGTCGAGTTGATGATGGTTGCGCTTTTGCCAAAGCCAGTGTGGCACTTCAAGAGCGCTCTGCTGCTGTCCTGGAACAGGCGTGCTTTAATCTGCTCTGCGTTTAGTCCAGTGACCGCGCCGGAGGTGTCGAGCCGTCCAGACTTTTTGGAGAAGTTAGAGAGGTGTCCAGCAGCTGCGTTATTGATCAGCTTGGTGCTCTCTGCCGCATCCAGGAGGGTGTTGTTTTCAATAACGGAGACAGCATTCTGTATAGATCGTGAGATCAATACATCTTTTGCGAGTTCAGAGATAGCAAAGTCGATAGCTGCTGGGGACGAGCCCGACTTAGTCATAACCAGGTCAGCAAGTGATGCCTTGCTAAATTCCCGCACGTTGTCAGTGATTACCTGGCCAGCGTCAGAGTCATACAGTCCTGAATTGCTGAAAATAGCTGCCCGCACTGCTTCTACGGCATATGCACTGACATTAATGTAGCGCTTCGTCCGAGGGTATTCAGATTTAAAGTACTGAGCAGATTTGCCGAGGTCTGTAGCAGGCACGGTCATGTACCCGGAAACCGGCTTGGCCAGGCCGATGATGATGGCATTGGAGGGGGTACCAGTGATGCCGTGTTCAAAAGTGTTCATGTTGCGCTCTCTTATTTTTGTGGTTTGTGCTCTCTGCACATTCTTATTGTTGGATATGAGCAAAGGCCTGCGCAACACTTTTTCGGTTGACAGAATGAGTATTGGAGGTATGCAAGTTGTGGAGCGATGATTTCGGGTATTTTGGAGTGATTTGGGTTGCGCAAAGGTGATGCCTGGTGATGAAGAGTGAGCAAGGTTGAGATTTCAGTTTCTCTTAACCAAGTCTCTTGCGCTCAGCCAGCTCAAGGGTTTGTATATCTCATATCGGAGTGATGTCTACCCGCAACCATCCTTTCACTATTATAAAAAGAAAGACCCGTTGAGGGTGGGGAGCGAGCTCAGTAGTTTGGCTAAGGAAAACTCATATCTCAATTTCCTTGTATACCCTCAATCCTAAAAATGCCAAGGCCGAAAGGTGTTGCAACGGCTTTTGCTCATTAGCAACACTATGAATGTGCACGACACAACAACAAAAAGAGAGAGCATCATGAGCGTCAAGTTTGCACTACAACAGACAGCTGAGACTCGCTATGTCCGCAACCGCGAGTCGGCGACCTTCCGCGACTTTTTCGATGCCGTCCTGGCGCCACAGCGGATTAGCGAGATCAAGGATGGCCCAACCTTCACGCCATCATTTTTCCGCTCCCCAGAACGAAATATGGAAAACGTCATCGCCACAAGCTTGGTGATCTTTGACATCGATCAAAAGCCCGGTGATGACCAGGTAGGCCTTGAAGAGATTGAAGATGCCCTTGTTGACCTGAACTGGGAACACGGCATCTACACGTCTTACAGCAACACCGTCGAGTGTCCGCGATACCGAGTAGTACTGCCACTTGACCGCCCAGCACACCCAGAAGAGTTCCATGCTGTCTCTGCAGCCGCACTGGAGCAGCTAGATGACTTCCTCGACGGAAGGCTTCTCAAAGTCGTAGACGGCTGCTGGAGAGAGACGGCTCGCTGCTACTACACGTTTACGACCCACCCAAATCGCCGAGCAGGGGCTATCAGCTTCTATAACCCCGGCAAGCCCCTGAACGTCGTCGAGCTCAAAATGGCTCAGTCAACTTACGGGCTCGACGCTGAGTACACTAAGTCCACCAAACCACGCATCCCCGGCACCGCCGTCGGAGCCGCTGGCCGCTCGATGGAACTCAACCGCATACTTGGTGGGCTCTTTCGCTCATCCACCGAAGACCAGATCGTTCAGAAAATCTTCGAGGTCGATCAGGAGCAGAATCCTGGCAATGAATACTTCCGCGATCAATCCTATGCGCGTCATCGTCCACGTCCAGGCGAGAGCCTCGAAACAGCTGCGTATCGTGCCTGCAAGAGCTGGGTCAAATCCCACCTAAATTGGCTCCGCCGCAAAGCCCAAGGCATAGACACAACGGTCAACAACCGCACAGCTCAGAGCAAAGAGCCAATGCCAACCCACGAAGCCCTCATTACCCTGGTCGACCTGAAGCAAGGCAAGACAAAAAACGGCGGAGAAACAGCTCTTGCTGAGTTCAAAATCGTCTCTGGCGATCACGCAGGACGCCACGTGTGGCACAGGCTCTACGGCGCCGGCAACCACCCAACGGCCATCAAAATCAGCGGAGAAATGCTAGAAAAATTCAAAACTGCCGCGAAGCTCCCCACCAGCAGCTTTGCAGACGTTTTGAAAGCAAAAGGCCTGATCGTCCACGCACGCATCAAGCACAAACCAGGAGTCAACGGCTACCCAGCGCAAAACGAAATCGGGACGTTCTTCACCCAGCCATGACATCAGTCTGAAGCCCCCGCGAGGGGCTTTTTGACGCTGCATGATGTATCTTGGCCATCACGCCATCAATCAGGAACGAAGCGTCATGCGATCAAAAGGGATTTGCGCAGCAATCATAATCGCCTTGCTAGCCGGCTGTGCTTCTCAGCCAACTCCGCCCCCGAAAACAGACGAGCAGATAGCCCAGGACGTCTCCAATGACATCATCGCCAAGATGAGAGCTCGCGGGGCAAGCCAGGAAGAAATTGATAAGGCTCAAGCCTACCTGAAGCTGTCATACGAAGACCGACTGAAGCAAAGCATCAAGCCAAGCCAGTACTCCCCACCCCCTGAAAACCTAGTAGATCTTATAAATAGCAGCCTGTTTCAGTGCGACCTTCAGAGAAGCAGCCTTAAAATACCGATCTCCTACGAGGAGACTTCCAAAACACAGGCCAAGCTGACCAAGTGCCTCTCGATTTCGAACAGCATTGTCAACGACTA
>NZ_AQOH01000080.1 GCF_000364705.1 Pseudomonas fuscovaginae SE-1
CCCACGCTCCGCGTGGGAATGCATCACCCGACGCTCCGCGTCACGGCACAGAGGCAGCACCTTAATTCGACATGACAACCCTCAGGTTTGGCCAATTGCGGGCGATATCCTGACTAGCGATGGCTATGGGGTGCGCGCGAGCATCGTGTCTTGCGTCACCTGATAGAAAGCACCACCTGTATATCGACTACCCTTGGATTGAATATCGGGGGGCCGCCGCTCAATGCGACGATGGGTTGGTGTAAAATCGATTAGTGGCATTTTGCCTTTAGTTATTATCTGTTCGCGAAAGCGACAGTGAAGTGGGGTCCGGGCTTGCCATAGCCCTTGGGTCTTTCTTCTATTTCCCATGACAGGAATCTCGATGCTGGCGTATCACCAAAAAAGCTTTCTGATCGTCGACGATTTCTCCGATTTTCGCAGTTCAGTCAGATCCATGCTGCGGGAGTTGGGCGTCAAGGAAGTAGACACCGCCGACACTGGAGAGCAGGCGTTGCGCATGTGTGCGCAGAAGCGCTATGACTTCATCCTGCACGATTACCATCTTGGCGATGGCCGCAAGAACGGTCAGCAGGTTCTCGAAGATCTGATGATCGACAAGCTGATCAGCCATGAGAGCATCTTTGTCATGGTCACCGCCGAGAGCAGTCAGGCCATGGTTCTCAGTGCCCTGGAGCACGAGCCCGATGCCTATCTGACCAAACCGTTCAACCGCGCCAGCCTGGCCCAGCGCCTGGAAAAGCTGGTCCAGCGCAAGAACCTGCTCAAGCCGATCATGCAGGCGCTGGATCGTGACAAGCCGGCCGAAGTGTTGGCCGCCTGTACCCGACTTACCCAGCAGGATACCCGATTCGCCCCGTTGTGCCTGCGTTATCGCGCCGATGCAATGCGTGCCCTCGGTCAGAATGAGCCGCTTGAGCGTTTCCTCAATGGCATTCTGAATGATCGTCCGCTGCCATGGGCGTACGCCATGCTGGGGCAACTGCTCTACAAGCGGGGCCAGATAACCCAGGCCAAGGAACTCTACGAAACCGCACTCAAGGCATTCCCGATGATGCCGGCGCTCTATGACGGGCTCGCCGACGTGCTGGTCCAGCAGGGAGAAACCCGGCGCGCCCAGAGCGTGCTGGAGGAGGCCGTGCGCCTCTCTCCGCTGGCGGTGCGTCGTCAGTCCTTGCTGGGCAAGCTGGCCATGGCCAACGAGGATTTCGAGGGGGCTTCCCGGGCCTATCGCCAAGCCGTCGCCCAAGGCGAGCAATCGCGCCACAAGGATCCGGAGAGCAACCTGGGCCTGGCCCACGCGTTGATCAGCAAGGGCAGCGAGCGCGGCCTGGACACGCGTACGCGACTTGAGATCAACCAGACACTCAGCACGGTCGCCAAGGAGAACACCAACGACCCGGGGCTGCAGGTGCGTGCCCGGCTGATGAAGGCCACCAGTCTGCTGCTCAACGATGCCGAAACCGCCGAAAAGCTTACCGAGCAGGCAATGGCGCGTCTCGAGGGCATGGAAAACTTCATGAGTGCCGACGCCGCCCTGCTGGTGGCCAAGCAACTGCAGCAACTGGGGCAGGCCGATGCCGGTGCCTCGATGCTCAAGAATTGCGTGGAGATCTATGGAGACGACCCGGCGGTGATGAAAGGCATCGCCAAGCTGACCGATGACCCGGAGATCCTCGGTAGCGGCAAGGCCGCCATCGATCTCAACGTCCAGGGGGTTCGCAGCTACAAGAGCGGCAATCTGGAGGAAGCGCAGGAACTGTTCCGCAAGGCATTGGCCCTGCAGCCGAAAAATATCAGTATCGCCCTCAATGCCGCGCAGGCGCTGTTGGTGACTGCCCAGAAGACTTCCGATGCGGCGATCCTCGAAGAGTGCCGCGCCTGCCTGAAAATGGTCGGCAAGATGCCGGACAGCGATCCACGTTATGAGAGGTATCAGAAATTGCGTAGCCGGGCGTTTGGCGAATGAGCGACAAGGATCAGGGGCTGGATTTCTCCACGGTGATCGCCTCGACCGTGCATGACATGAAAAACTCGCTGGCGATGCTGATTCAGGCCCACGGCCAGTGGCAGAGCCATCTGCCCGAGGCGCAGCGGGAAAATCCCGAACGTGCGGTGATCGAGTATGAGTTCGCCCACCTCAACAGCATGCTGGTGCAGTTGCTGGGGTTGTACAAACTGGGTGTCAATCAGTTGCCGCTGCGGCCCGATTATCACGATATGGATGACTTTATCGGTGCGCAACTGGCGTGCCGCCAGGAGGTCCTGGGCAGCCGTGGCATCGTTGCCAGTTATGAAGTCGATGACTTCAGCCCGTTGGGTTTCTTCGATCGCGAACTGATCGGGTCGGTGGTGGGCAATATCGTCACCAATGCCATCCGTTTCGCCTGCCATGCATTACTGATCCATGTGCGTGAGGAAAACGAGCAACTGGTGCTGGGTATCAATGACGATGGTCCCGGTTTTCCGGCGCAGATGCTCGAACGCCAGCTTGACTACGTGCAAGGCATCAACCCGACGACGGGCAGTACTGGTCTGGGCCTGTATTTCGCTGCAAGAATTGCCGCGCTGCACGAACGCAACGGCGTGCGTGGGCGTATCGAGCTCAGCAACGGCGGTCCCCTGGGAGGGGCGCTCTTCAGTCTCTATCTTCCCTGAGTCAGGCTTTTTCCTCGTCCCTGCTTGAAATCCCGAACGGCTGGTGCGTATTTTGTACGGGGCGCCGTTCGCGGCTTCTATAAGAACAAGGATTGAGTCATGACTAGCGAAGGCCAGAACTCGCTCGCGCAGCGATTGACCGGCATTGATGAGATTGAATGTGTCACGCCCGATCTCAATGGCGTGCCACGTGGCAAGGTGATGACCGCCGAGGGGTTCCTCGAGGGGCGACGTTTGCAACTGGCCCGAGGAGTGCTGTTGCAATGCATCATGGGCGGCTACCCGCCAGCGCGTTTCTACGGCAGCGATGATGGCGACCTTGCACTCGTGGCCGACCCGCGGCAGATCCACCGCCTGCCATGGAGCCAGCAGCCCCGGGCATTGGCGATCTGCGATGCGGACGAATTGACCGGGGAGAGTTCCAGCCTGTCGACCCGTGGCCAGCTCAAGGCGGTCATTGCCCGCTATGCCGCACGCGGCCTGGCGCCGGTCGTGGCGACCGAACTGGAGTTCTTCGTTTTCGCCCCCAATGCCGATCCTGCCCAGCCATTCCAGCCGCCTGTCGGCCTCGACGGGCGCCGAGAGGATGGTTGTTCGGCCTTCAGCGTCAGCTCCAATAACGGCTTGCGGCCGTTTTTCAGCGAGGTCTATGCGAGCATGGCCGCGCTTGGCCTACCGCGCGATACCTTCATGCACGAGATGGGCGTCAGCCAGTTCGAGATCAACCTTCTGCACGGTGATCCACTGTTGTTGGCCGACCAGACCTTCCTGTTCAAGCATCTGCTCAAGGAAGTGGCGCTCAAGCATGGCCTGAGCGTGGTGTGCATGGCCAAGCCCCTGGCGAAGATCCCCGGCAGTTCGATGCATATCCATCAGAGCGTGGTGGAAATCGACAGCGGCAGGAATGTCTTCAGTGATGCCGCCGGCGAGCCGACCGCGATGTTCCGTCATTTCATCGGTGGGCAGCAGGCGTGCATGGCGGATTTCACTGCGCTGTTCGCGCCGAACGTCAATTCCTATCAGCGTTTGTGCCACCCGTATGCGTCGCCGAACAACGCCTGCTGGTCCCACGACAACCGGGCAGCCGGCTTGCGTATCCCGGCCAGTTCGCCCGTGGCGCGACGGGTGGAAAACCGTTTGCCGGGAGCCGATGCCAACCCCTATCTGGCGATTGCCGCCAGCCTGGCCGCGGGTCTTTACGGTATCGAGCATGAACGGGAGCCGGCCCCGGCCATCCAGGGCGAGTTCGAGGTGCCGGACACCCTGTCGCTGCCATGCACCCTGCACGCCGCACTGGAGCGCCTGAAACGCAGCCAGTTGGCCCGGGAGCTGTTCGGCAGCGAGTTCATCGAAGGCTACATCGCTTCGAAGACCCTGGAACTGACCAGCTTCCTCGATGAAATCAGTCCCTGGGAGCGCCGTGTACTGGCCGCCCAGGTTTAGACGTAACTCCCGCATTCGGGCTATCTTCCGGGTAGCCCGAAACCTCATTCAAAGAGCTGCCAGGAACGTCAATGCGCCAAATCTGGAAATCCTTTAGAGCGCTTTATTTTGCCTCGCTGATGATGCTGATCGGTTCGGGCCTTCTGAGTACCTACCTCGCCCTGCGCCTGGCCGCCGACCATGTCGACGGTCTGTGGGTGGGCGCCCTGATGGCGGCCAACTACTTCGGCCTGGTGCTGGGTGGCAAGATCGGCCACCGGTTGATCGCCCGTGTCGGGCATATCCGCGCCTATGCCACGTGTGCCGGGATCGTCGGTGCGGCGGTGCTGGGCCATGGATTGGTCAACTGGCTGCCGGCCTGGCTGTTGCTGCGGATGATCGTCGGCCTCGGGATGATGTGCCAGTACATGGTCATCGAGAGCTGGCTCAATGAACAGGCCGAGGCCAGGCAGCGGGGTGTGGTCTTCAGTGGCTACATGATCGCCTCCTATCTGGGGCTGGTACTTGGGCAACTGATTCTGGTCATGCACCCCGCGCTCGGCCCCGAGTTGCTGATGCTGGTCGCGCTGTGCTTCGCGTTGTGCCTGGTACCGGTGGCGATGACCCGGCGGATTCACCCGGCCCCGTTGCACCCTGCGCCGCTGGAACCGCGCTTCTTCATGAAGCGTGTGCCGCAGTCGCTGACCACGGTGCTCGGGGCTGGGATCATCGTCGGCTCGTTCTACGGTCTGGCGCCGCTCTATGCTTCCCAGCAGGGGCTTTCTACCGAACAGGTCGGCCTGTTCATGGGTAGCTGCATCTTTGCCGGCTTCCTGGTGCAATGGCCCCTGGGCTGGCTTTCCGATCGCTATGACCGGGCCGTGCTGATCCGCAGTGTCGCCATGTTGCTGATGCTGGCGTCCCTGCCGCTGGCGATATTCTCCACGGCGCCGCTGGAGGTGCTGTTCGTCTCCGGGTTCGTGGTGTCGCTGCTGCAGTTCTGCCTGTATCCGCTGGCGGTGGCGTTTTCCAATGATCATATCGAGGGCGATCGCCGGGTTTCGCTGACCGCCATGCTGCTGGTGACCTACGGCGTCGGTGCGAGCATTGGGCCGCTGGCCGCGGGCGTGCTGATGAAGCTGGCCGGCAGTCATATGCTCTATGCGTTCTTCAGCTTTTTTGCTCTGGTTCTGGTGTTGCGTATCCGACCGAAGGCGGTGACCAATCTGCATCAGGTCGAAGACGCACCATTGCAGCATGTGGTCATGCCGGAGGCCATGTCGCCCCTCGGCGCTGCGCTCGACCCGCGGGTCGATGAACAGGTGGTGCTGGACCAGATGTGCGACAACTCGGCCGCACCGCCATCGGCTGCCGAGACCTCATCCACCGAGCCGGCAACAGAGGTCGTTGCCGAGGTGGATGAGTCCGATCCCGAGCCTGCGCATAAATCGAGCAACTGAGAGAGCCGAAAAAAAACGGGCCACCTGATGAGGGTGGCCCGTTTTTCATCGGTGAAACCGGCGTCGGACTCAGTAGTCGTCGTCTTTGTCGAAACGCCGTGCTTCACGCTGCAGTTGGTAGACGAAACGCTCGACCTGGCGTTGTACCAGGCCGCTCATGTTGTGGAAGCGCACGCCGGCGAAGGTGGTGTTGATCCTTTCCTCGAAGTGCAGATGGCGCAGTTCCACCGGAGCGGTCATGGGACCGAAGGGCAGGGCGGCGATAAACCGTTCGTAGACCTGGCCCAGTTGCAGGCGATCGGATATATCGCCGTCGAAGCGCAGCTTGCAACCGCTGGCGGAGATATCCAGCAGTTTGCCGTTGATCGGTGCCTTGAGCTTGTCGCCACCCAGTTCGATGTTGACCAGGGCGGTGAGTTTCAAGGCGGCGCGGAAGGCGTTGCGGCGCTGGTGGTAGACCACTTCCGTGGGCATCGCGCCACGGTAGCAGCCGTTGAGCTCGTCGACGGTCATCGGCTGGGGTTGTTCCCAGGTGATACGTACACCGTCGTGGAAGCCCTCGACGCGAAACGGCTCGCCTGCCGCCAGGAAGCGCTCGCCGTCGCGTGGCATCATTTCGTCCAGGGCCAGGGTGCCGGCGTCCCGATCGATATCGATCACGAAGCTCTGGAAGCGCTGGCTGCGTTCATTGAACGTAATGATCAGCGGGTCATGGCTATCCTGCAGCATCCGCAGGTTGGCGGAAATTTCCAGAGGCGTGGTTAGCACCTTCGGTGGCTGCGGAGCATCGTCCGCGCTTGGGGCATTGGACACGGTTCATCAATCTCCAGACAAAATACGACTACACGCAAAAGCCAGCATTTTGCCAGCATGTTACGCGCCTTGAACAGAGCGCGCAGCAGTTTGGGGTCAAGCCTGACTCAGCGGGCGTTGCTTCGCAAGCCTCGCCGTCGAGCCGCGGGCATCATAAAGCGCGGGAGGCTCGCCGCCGGTCAGGATCTTCAACTGATTTGCGGTAGTTGCTTGCTGAACCTGGATGTTGCGCCCATTGAGTTCATTGGCGGCCTGGCACTCGGCCAGGATGCGGGTGAGTTCTTCGCTCTGCCTCAACAGCTCATCGCCCACGCTCGACTGTGCGGCCAGTTGTTCCAGGCCGGAGCGGTCGGTGGGCAGGTTGAGGCTGGCGAGAATCTGGCTGCGCTTGCGGCCATGCTGTTCCAGCAGAATGATCAACGCTTGCTTGCGTGCCAGAATATCTTCCAGCTCGACCATGTTGCGACCATGGAGCGCCAGGGATTCGGCGCGCAACAACTCAAGCAGATCTTGAGCCGGAGCAAAATCTTCGGTGATCAGTTGCAGCAGATTGGTGTCGTGCATGGCTGGCCTTGGGTTTTAAGCGTCCAAAAGCCTCGCGCCGGCAGGGGCCTAGCGCTGGGCTTCGAAGTTGAGCAGTTTGCTGGCGACGCGGTTGCTGTCGACCTTGTAGCTGCCATCGGCGATCGCCTGTTTCAACTCGGCCACCCGGGCGCTGTTGACTACAGGCTGCTGCTGCAGCTTGTCAGTGATCTTTTGCAACTGCTGAGCCTCATTGCTGAGGTGTACCGATTCCCCGCTCTGGCCGACCGCTTCGGTCTGGCTGTTCACCGCCGAGGACTTGCCGCTGCCGTCGGCCTCCTTGTTGGCGCTGGTGCGCGTGCTGCCTGTCAATGACGGGGTGTTATTCAAACGACTGAAATCGATGACCATGATAAAAAAACCTCTGGGTATTTGGACGCTTGCCTTGTTTTCGGCCATACCCGGAAAAACTTTAGCCTCATCTGAAACTGAGTCTGCATCTAGGCTGTAGCCCTGTTTGGGCCTCAGTTTAGGAAAAGTGGCGGCCTGGCGCCAGTTATTGCAGGGCGGCTTTATCGATCTACAAGGCCACCTCCACCTGGCCGGGCGCAGTGACGCGGGCCTTGATGACCCGCTGCGAATTGAGGTTCCTGATGCGGATCTGTTCGTTCAGGCCGCCATTGGAGAGCGCCTCGCCCGGCATCTTGACCACCAGGCCACCGCTGGTGGCGCTGATGACCACCTGATCGCCCTTGCGCACCACTTCCGCCTGTTCCAGGTGGACCAGGGTGACCACCTGATCCATGACCATTGGTCGGACAAGTTTCTGCCCGATGGCCTGGTCCGGCGACGTCAGGAAACCCTGGTTGATCAGGCTGATATCCCGTTCGCGCAACGCCACGTCGCCCGGTTCGATGATCCCGGCGCGCTTGAGAGGGCGGGTGGTGACCACCACATCGCGGAACAACTTGACCTGGGCCGGGACGAACACGGTCCATGGCGAGCCGCCTTCGCAGCGGATCTTCACGGTGACCCGGCCGATCGGCGTCGCCGGGCTTTCCAGGCTGGCTGTCAATTCCTTGTCGCAAGCGGCCATGCGCAGGCGGGGGTCCAACTGGTTGACCTGGATCTCGTAGCGTCCTTCGGTTTGACTGGTGGCCAGATAGTCTTCTACCGTGAATTCAAGAAAGCCTTGGGTCACGCCGATAAGCTGATCAGGCAGGGTCGCCGATTCCGCAAGAGCAGGGTTGCTCGGGTTCAGGCAGCATAAAACAGACACCACCGCGAGCAATCTGCGGTACTGTGATGTCAGGCGTCGAAAAAATGTCGTTTGTGCTTTCATAACGGTATAAAAAGCAAGGCTCGTGCCGTTTGTTCCTGAGTGGGCGTCGGATGATGAGGCTTTGATCAGAGAGGGCAGTCATGGCTGGTGTGATGGATTCGGTAAACCAGCGTACGCAACTGGTGGGGCAGAATCGCCTTGAGCTGCTGTTGTTCCGTCTCGACGGGCAGCAGCTCTATGGGATCAACGTATTCAAGGTACGCGAGGTGCTGCAATGCCCCAAGCTGACCCTGATGCCCAAGTCCAATCCGGTGGTGTGCGGTGTGGCGAACATTCGTGGGGCAACCATTCCGATCCTCGATCTGGCGATGGCCACGGGCGCTGGTGCACTCAAGGATCAGAGTAATCCGTTCGTGATCATTACGGAGTACAACACCAAGACCCAGGGGTTCCTGGTGAAGTCGGTGGAGCGCATCGTCAACATGAACTGGGAAGAGATCCATCCGCCACCCAAGGGGACCGGGCGCGATCACTACCTGACGGCGGTGACGCGCATCGACAACCAGTTGGTGGAAATCATCGACGTGGAGAAGATCCTCGCCGAGGTTTCGCCCATGTCCGAATCGGTATCCCTGGGCGTGGTGGATGTCGAGACGCAGACCAAGGCGGTGTCGTTGCGGGTGCTCACGGTCGACGACTCGTCGGTGGCGCGCAAGCAGGTCACGCGTTGCCTGCAGACGGTCGGCGTCGAGGTGGTGGCGTTGAACGACGGCCGACAGGCGCTGGACTACCTGCGCAAGCTGGTCGACGAGGGCAAGAAGCCGGAGGAGGAATTCCTGATGATGATCTCCGACATTGAAATGCCCGAAATGGACGGCTATACCCTCACTGCTGAGATTCGCAGCGATCCGCGGATGCAAAAGCTGCACATCACTCTGCATACTTCCCTGTCAGGGGTATTCAACCAGGCGATGGTGAAGAAGGTCGGCGCCGACGACTTCCTTGCCAAGTTCCGACCTGATGACCTGGCGGCCCGGGTGGTTGACCGGATCAAGGCTGCAGGATAACAGTCGGGGACCCAGGGTCCCCGGCGGTACAGACGATTTAAGAGGCGGCATCATTGTCTACGGGTAATTTGGATTTCGAACAGTTCCGGGTCTTCCTGGAAAAGGCCTGTGGCATTCTGCTCGGTGAAAACAAGCAATATCTGGTTTCCAGCCGTCTCAACAAGCTGATGGAGCAGAATGGCATCAAATCCCTGGGCGAACTGGTTCAGAGGATTCAGAGCCAGCCACGCAGCGGCTTGCGTGAGCAGGTGGTGGATGCCATGACGACCAACGAAACCCTGTGGTTTCGTGACACCTATCCGTTTGAGGTGCTCAAGAGCAAGGTATTGCCGGAAGCCATCAAGGCCAGTCCCGGTCAGCGCCTGAGGATCTGGTCGGCCGCTTGTTCATCGGGTCAGGAGCCCTACTCGATCTCGATGTCGATCGACGAGTTCGAGAGGACCAACATGGGGCAGTTGAAGGCCGGTGCGCAGATCGTCGCCACCGACCTGTCGGGGCTGATGCTGAACAACTGCAAGACCGGCGAGTACGACAGCCTGGCGATCGGTCGCGGCCTGTCACCCGACCGCCTGCAGCGCTACTTCGATACCAAGGGGCCGGGCCGCTGGGCGGTCAAGGCGCCGATCCGCAACCGGGTCGAGTTCCGCTCGTTCAACCTGCTGGACAGTTATGCCAGCCTGGGCAAGTTCGACATCGTGTTCTGTCGCAACGTGTTGATCTACTTCTCCGCCGAGGTGAAGAAGGACATCCTGATGCGCATCCACGGCACTCTCAAGCCGGGCGGTTATCTGTTCCTGGGGGCATCCGAAGCCCTCAACGGCCTGCCGGACCACTACCAGATGGTGCAGTGCAATCCGGGCATCATCTACAAGGCCAAGTAGCCAATCGTTCGACACCCCGGCGGGAGCTCATAAGGCTCCCGCTTTTTTTTGCCGCCAGCCTTGCCGCTTTGCTGGCGCGTAGCGGAAATGCCTTGCCGCTTTTCTGGCATCTCCGGCGGCAGCCAGCCGGCAAAGCCTTGATTTACGGGGTCTGAGAAAATTGGCATGGGGCTTGCTATAGCTCTGTCAACGAAAAACCTGTTCCGACGATCAGGTCAACTCTCGAAGGTTTCCCGACATGAGCATCAGTTTCGACAAAGCGCTCGGCATCCACGAACAGGCCCTGAGCTTCCGCGCCCAGCGTGCCGAAGTCCTGGCCAACAACATCGCCAACGCCGATACCCCGAACTACAAGGCCCGGGACATGGACTTTTCTTCCGTGCTCGCCGAGCAGAGCGAAAAGGCCAAGAACGGCACCTTCGCGCTCAACACCACCAACAGCCGCCATATCGAAGCCCAGGGGCTGAGCAATGGCGACGCGGCATTGCAGTACCGTACCCCGATGCAGCCATCGATCGACCAGAACACCGTGGATGCGCAGATCGAACAATCGAACTACGCGCAGAACGCGGTCGATTTCCAGGCCAGCTTCACCCTGCTCAACAGTAAATTCAAAGGGCTGGTATCGGCCCTGCGTGGAGAGTAAGCCATGTCCCTTGCCAGCGTCTTCAACATTGCCGGTAGCGGCATGAGTGCCCAGACCACCCGGTTGAACACCGTCGCCAGTAACATCGCCAACGCCGAGACCGTCTCGTCGAGCATCGACAAGACCTACCGCGCGCGTCACCCGGTGTTCGCCACCATGTTCCAGAACAGCCAGGCCGGTGGCAGCGACTCGCTGTTCCAGGACCAGAACGCGGCCGGCCAGGGTGTCCAGGTACTGGGCGTGGTCGAGGATCAGAGCAACCTGGAAGCCCGCTACGAGCCGAACCATCCGGCGGCCGACGCCAAGGGGTATGTCTACTACCCGAACGTCAATGTTGTCGAGGAAATGGCCGACATGATCTCCGCCAGCCGTTCGTTCCAGACCAACGCGGAAATGATGAACACCGCCAAGACCATGATGCAGAAGGTCCTGACCCTCGGTCAGTGATAAGGGGCGACAGACATGAGCGTTACCGACTCCACCAGCACCTCTTCGACTCTCAACGACATCCTGGCCGCCTCCAATGCCAAGCTGACGAACAAGACCAGTACCGACGCGCTGGGCAATGCCATCAGCGGTGCATCCGGTGGCCAGACCCTGGGCAAGGACGCGTTCCTGAAACTGCTGGTGACCCAGCTGAAGAACCAGAACCCGCTGGACCCGCAGGACAACAGCGCCTTCGTTGCGCAGTTGGCCCAGTTCAGCAGCCTGGAAGGCATCACCACGCTCAATAGCAGCGTCAACAACATCGCCAGTGCGTTCCAGTCGTCCCAGGCGCTGCAGGCGTCGTCGCTGGTCGGTCGTTCGGTCATCGTGCCGACCGGCAAGGCGGTGGTCGATACCAGCAAGAGCTTTACCGGCACCGCGGTCGTTACCGGTGCCACCGACAAAACCACGCTCAAGATCAGCGACTCCACCGGGAAAGTGGTCCGTACCATCGACCTGGGGGCCCAGACCGCGGCCGGTAATGTGCCCTTCGTCTGGGATGGCAAGGACGATTCCGGGACCCTGCTGTCCAGTGGCACCTACAGTTTCAGCGCGACCGCCAACCTGAAGGGCTCCGCGGATTCGACGGCGCTGGTCACCAACCTGCCGGCCACCGTCAGCAGCGTGAGCCTGTCGCAGAACGGCGGTGAAATGATGCTCAACCTGGCGGGCGTGGGCAGTATCGCTCTGTCCAAAGTCCAGACCATTGGCCTGTAAGAGCCGACCAACGCGAAACAAAGGAGAGAAGCATGTCTTTTAATATCGGTTTGAGCGGTCTCAACGCGGCCCAGAAACAGCTCGACGTCACCGGCAACAACATCGCCAACGTCAACACCACCGGTTTCAAATCGTCCCGTGCGGAATTCGAGGATGTCTACTCGGCGACCAAGCTCGGCGTCTCGTCCAAGACCATCGGTAACGGTGTGCGCCTGGCCAACGTTTCGCAGAACTTCGGCAACGGCGGCATGAACGTCACCGGCAACGCGCTGGACCTGGGCATCCAGGGCAACGGCTTCTTCACCCTGAGCGACAGCGGCTCGCTGATGTACACCCGCGCCGGTACCTTCAAGACCGACAAGGACGGCTACGTCACCAACTCCGATGGCACCGCGCGCCTGCAGGGCTTTGCCGCCGACTCCAACGGCAACATCATTCCCGGCGTGCTGACCGACCTGCGCATCGACGTGTCGAACCTGCCGCCGCAGACCACCACCCGTATCGGTGCGACGATCAACCTCGACTCCAAGTCGGCGGTGATCAACCAGGCGACCACCCCGTTCGATCCATCGAACCCGGCAAGCTACACCACGCCATTCAGCTCCGATATCTACGATACCCAGGGCAACAAGCACTCCTTGGACCAGTATGTGGTCAAGACCGGTGCCAACACCTGGAACGTCTACACGCTGATTGACGGGCGCAACCCCAATGGTACCGCGGCCACTGTCGGGACCGTTCCGCCGACCGTTCCGCCAGCCGCCACTGATCCTGTTCCCGTGGCCATGGTCTTTGACTCCTCCGGCAAGCTGACCTCCATCGGTGGTACCGCCGGCAAGACCAGTATCACCATTACCGGTTGGGTTCCTGGCACCGTGACCAATGGTGTGTGGGCGGCCAACGGCGCAAGTGCCAACGCCGCAGGTATCCTTACCGACTGGGCGAAAACCACCCAGTTCAATGCCGACACTTCCCGTGCGGCGATCATTGGCGACGGCTACGCCACTGGCCAGATCACCGATATCAGCATTGATGGTACCGGCATCATTTTCGCCAACTTCAGCAACAACCAGCACAAGGCCATCGGCCAGGTGGCGGTAGCCAGTTTCACCAACGAGCAGGGCCTGCAGCCTGCCGGTGGCACCAACTGGAAGCAGACCTTCGCCTCGGGCCAGCCAGCCTATGACGGTGGTGAGGTCGGCACCAATGGTTCGATCGTGTCCGGCTCCCTGGAAGGCTCCAACGTCGACCTGACCAGCGAGCTGGTGGACCTGATCAAGGGCCAGAGCTACTACCAGGCCAACGCCAAGACCATCTCCACCCAGAGCACCATCATGCAGACCATTATTCAGATGACCTGACGGCTTCTCGGTGTCTCGCAGATCCGGTGCCCTTGGGCACCGGATTTTTTTTGCCTGATTGTTTCGTTGACTCAGTTTGCAACTCTTTTCCTGCGTGTGCCCCGAAAAGCTGGTGCAGAATTTGCTCGCACTGCCTGCGCTAACGAATGACGCCAAGTTTTCGTTATATCAGCATCATCAGGGCAGAGCTTTCGTTCTGACTGCATGGACGCTATGCAAGCTCACAGGGACGGAACAAGAATTGAAGAGAAGTCACGCCCTCGATACGCCTGTCGTTTCGGCGTCGTTGAAAACCCTCCTGCGTAAAAGCCTGATCGGTGCCGCGCTGTTTTCCGGTGTCATCAATATCCTGGCGCTGGCCGGCCCGTTGTTCATGTTGGAGGTGTACGATCGGGTCATTCCCAGCCGGAGCATTCCGACGTTGGTGGCGCTGGCGTTGTTGGTGTTGGGGGTGTACGGGTTTTCAGGCCTGTTGGACATTGTTCGCTCCCGCCTGATGGTGCGGATTGCCTCCGCTTTCGATCTGGCCCTGTCTCCCCGGGTGTTCAAGGTGATTGCGGGCGTATCGCTGAAAACGGCGATTACCGGCGACGCCCTCAAGCCCGCTCAGGAAATGGATCAGATTCGCGGGTTCATCGGCGGTCCTGGGCTGGTGACATTTTTTGATCTGCCCTGGATGCCGGTTTACCTGGCCGTCTGCTTTTACATTCACCCGCTGTTCGGTCTACTGACCAGCGGGTTGGTGATCGTGCTGGTGACGCTGACCTTCATCACCGACCGGCAGTCACGACAGTTGGCGCAAGCCTGCGCCGAAGCCCAGAACAAGCGCAATCATCTGGGGCAGCAGGCGCATCAGAATGCCGAGGCGCTGGCGGCCATGGGAATGGCGCAACGTACCTCTTCGCTCTGGCAGGCACATCACTCGACCTACAGCACGTTGCAACGCCAGACTGTCGACATCGGTTCTTTCTTCGGTGGAATCTCCAAGTCCCTGCGTCATCTGGTCCAGTCCGGCTCCCTGGCGCTGGGCGCCTACCTGGTTATCCAGGGTGACCTGAGCGGCGGCACCATCGTGGCGGCTTCGATCATCGTGTCGCGAACCCTGGCACCGGCCGAGCAGGTGATTGCCACCTGGCGCAGTCTGCTGGGCGCCCATCTCGCCTGGAAGCGGCTGCTCGAAGTGTTTGCGCTGTTTCCCGAGGAGCAGGGCAGAACCGAATTGCCGGAGGCATATCGCATACTTCAGGTCGACAACCTCTTTACCGCACCACCGGGCAGCCAGCGCCTGACCTTGCAGAACGTCCATTTCACGATGGAGGCGGGGAGTGCGGTCGGCGTTGTGGGGCCCAGTGCATCCGGTAAGTCGTCACTGGCCCGGGCCCTGGTCGGCGCCTGGCAGCCGGCTCGCGGTCAGGTCAAGCTGGACGGTGCGCCACTGGAGCTGCTGGGCGAACAGTCCCGAGGCAAGCTCATCGGCTACCTGCCGCAAAGCGTCGGGCTGTTCAGCGGCACCGTCGCCGAGAACATTGCACGGCTGGATCCTGATGCCGATGACCGCGCGATTGTGTCCGCCGCACAACTGGCGGGCGTGCATGAGTTGATCCTGCAATTGCCCGAGGGTTATCAGACCCAGGTGGGTGAGGGCGGGCTCAATCTTTCGGCCGGGCAACGGCAGCGTATAGCGCTGGCCCGAGCCTTGTTCGGTGACCCGTTCCTGGTGGTGCTGGACGAACCCAACTCCAATCTCGATGCCGAGGGCGAGCAGGCTCTGTCGCGGGCGATCCTGTCGATCAAGGCCCGTGGCGGGATCGCGGTGGTGATCGCACATCGCACCAGCATTCTTTCGGTCATCGATCAGGTGTTGATTCTTGAACATGGCGTCCAGGCGGCATTCGGCGCCAGGGATGTGGTCCTCAGGAAGCCGCCCCTACAAGCACCTCGGCCGGCGGCAAGCGTCGTCGAAATGGGAGTTGCCCAATGACCGTTCATGATCAGGAAAACAGCCTGGCCGGTTCGCTGAACCGACATCTTCGACTCGGCGCTTTCAGCCTGCTGGTCCTCCTGGGGGGCGGGTTGTGGTGGGCGATCGGCACTGACTTGTCCGGCGCGGTGATCGCCAGCGGCAGCGTGGCGGTGGAAAGCAACGTCAAGAAAATCCAGCACCCTACGGGCGGTATCGTCGCTGAACTGCTGGTTAGCGAAGGCCAGCAGGTTCGTGCGGGGGATGTGCTGATCAGGCTTGATGCGACACTGCCGAAGGTGGGGGAGGCCATCGTCTCCAAGTCGCTGAGCCAGGCCCTGGCGCGCCAGGCGCGCCTGGAGGCCGAGCGTGATGGCGCGGCTGATCTGGTGACGCCGGCGTCGCTGATCAACCGTCTGGGTGCCGACGCCGCGCAGGCATTGATGAGCAGTGAGCAGCGGCTGTTCGAGGACCGGCGCTCGTCCCGCGAAGGGCAGAAAAAGCAGTTGCGTGAGCGAATCCGACAACTCAATGAGACGATTGCCGGCCATGACCTCCAGCAGAAGACCAAGACCGAAGAAATCGAGCTGATCGACAAGGAGTACCAGGCGGTCCGCAAGCTCTACGAGAAAGGGATGATGACCATCGATCGGGTCAACGCCCTGGCTCGGGGGATCGCCCGGTTGCGCGGAGAGCGCGGGCAGTTGATTGCGTCCATTGCCGAAGCCCGCGGCAAGATTGCCGAGACCGAGCTGCAGCGCCTGCAGGTCGATCAGAGTTTCCGTAGCGAGGTGTCTCTGGAGCTGCGCGAGCTCGAAGCCCGGCAGGGTGAATTGGTCGAGCGCGATATCGCCGCCAATGACCAGCTCAAGCGCATTGATATCACCGCGCCGGTTTCCGGGCGGGTCCAGCAATTGGCCGTGCATACCCTGGGTGGAGTGATTTCGCCTGCGGAGAATCTGATGCAGATCGTGCCGGCCGACGATGAGCTGCTGGTCGAGGCGCGCATCAGTGCCCAGGACATCGACCAGGTATCGCTGGGGCAGGATGCGGTGCTGCGGCTCAGCGCCTTCAATCGCAGCACAACGCCGGAGTTGAAGGGACAGGTGGTCCGGCTATCGGCGGATCTGGTCCAGGACGAGCGCACCGGCATGGGCTTCTATCGAGCCGGGATCAAAATACCGCACAGCGAACTGACGCAACTGCAGGGGCTGACCCTGGTGCCCGGAATGCCGGTGGAATCGATGATCCAGACCGGCACACGCAGTGTCATTTCCTATCTGCTCAAACCTATCAGTGATCATGCCCAACGCGCCTTCCGCGAAGGATGAAGAACAAACGAGTTCACCGTGGTACCCATGACTCAACAAGGAGCAAGGAAGAAAAATGGCAGTGATCAACGGAACATCAGGAGCGGATACGCTGGTAGGAACGACGGGGGCCGATGAGCTGTATGGCTTCGCCGGGAACGACTCGCTGGATGGCGGGGCGGGGAACGACCTGCTCGATGGGGGAGCGGGGGCGGATGTGCTGAATGGTGGGGCGGGAACCGATACCGCCTCTTATGCCAATTCGACGGCTGGGGTTACCGTCAATCTGGTCACCGGGACGGGGGTTGGTGGTGATGCGCAGGGTGATACCTTGATTGGTATCGAGAGAGTGGTGGGTTCTGCGTTCAACGACACGCTGACGGCCCAGACCAACGGGCACAGCCTGGTGGGTGGCCAGGGCAACGACACCTACTTCGTTAACGGCACTGGCGTCTCGGTAGTCGAAGCCGCAGGTGAAGGTGACGACGAGGTCAAGACCACGTTGAACAGCCTGAGCCTGGCGGCGAACGTCGAGCGGCTGACCTACACCGGTACCGGCAATTTCGTCGGTTACGGCAA